>JAUTXM010000358.1 GCA_030838025.1 Acidimicrobiaceae bacterium | reverse complement strand
CGAGGAGCAGGTGTTCGGTGCCGATCACCCTGGCGTCGAATTGGAGGGCCTCACGCAGGGCCCGCTCCAAGGACTTCTTGGCCAACGGCGTGAACGGCGGGCTCTCCACGCTCTCGGTGCCATAGGCGTGGACTCGCTCGCTTACCTTGCGGCGGGCGTCGTCGAGGGTCACCTCGAGTTCGGTCAAGACCGAGTAGGCGGTGCCCTCCCCGGTTGCCAGCAGCCCCAGCAGCAGATGCTCGGTCCCGATGAAGTCGTGCCGCAGTTCCCGTGCCTCTTGCGACGCCAGCGCGGTAGCCCGTCGGGCCTCCTCGGCAAATCGCTCGAACATAACCAGGCAAGGGTACCCGCGCGTACCCATTGCATCCGATCCCGGTGGACACTCGGGACAAGACTTACGTTAACGTCAAGGTCTGAAGGTAGAGTGGCCGGCGTTCGGGTCGCCACGGGTCGGCAAGGGTCGACACGGGTGTCGCCAGGGGTCGGTAAGAGTCGGCAAGGGTCGGCAAGGGGAGGTCGCGTGGCGGTGCAAACGAATGGTCGAGGCAACGGTTCAGGGCGCCCCGCGGCGCCGGATAGCCCTGCCGACCGCTACAAGTGGACGGCACTGTCGAACACCACGCTCGGGATCTTCATGGCGGCGCTGGACTCCTCGATCGTCCTCATCTCGCTGCCGGCGATCTTCCGGGGCATCCACCTCGACCCGCTCCAGCCGGCCAACATCGGCTATCTGCTGTGGATGCTGATGGGCTACCTCGTCGTCACGGCGGTGCTGGTCGTCACGTTCGGGCGCCTCGGCGACATCTTCGGCCGGGTGCGGATGTACAACTCGGGGTTCGCGGTGTTCAGTGGAGCGTCACTGGCGTTGTCGCTGTGCCCCTTCACGGGCGCCAAAGGGGCGTTGTGGCTGATCGGATGGCGGGTGGTGCAGGGCATCGGCGGGGCGTTGCTCATGGCCAACTCCACCGCCATCCTCACCGACGCCTTCCCGGTGGACGAACGGGGCATGGCGATGGGGATCAACATGGTCGCGGCCATCGCCGGATCGTTCATCGGCCTGGTGGCGGGGGGCATCCTGGCCGCCGTCGACTGGCGGGCGGTGTTCTGGATCAACGTGCCCATCGGGCTGTTCGGGACCGTCTGGGCCTACCTCAAGCTGCGTGAGGTTGGTGTCACCACCAAGGCGCACATCGACTGGTGGGGCAACCTGACCTTCGGCGTCGGCCTCGTCATGATTCTGATCGGCCTCACCTATGGCCTGCTGCCCCACGGGCACCACAACATGGGCTGGACCGGCCCCTGGGTCCTGTTCGAGTTGCTGGGCGGCCTGTCCATCCTGGCCCTGTTCGGTTGGATCGAGACGCGGGTGCCCGACCCTATGTTCAACCTCAGCCTGTTCAAGATCCGGGCCTTCTGGACGGGCAACATGGCCAGCCTGCTGTCGGCGATCGGCCGGGGTGGCCTCCAGTTCATGCTGATCATCTGGCTGCAGGGCATCTGGCTGCCGTTGCACGGCTACAGCTTCGAACGGACCCCGCTGTGGGCCGGGATCTACATGCTGCCGCTCACGTTCGGGTTTCTTGTCGCCGGGCCGGTGTCGGGCTGGCTCTCGGACCGCCACGGCGCCCGTCCCTTCGCGACCGGCGGGATGCTGGTGGCGGCGCTGTCGTTCCTGCTGCTGTCGTTCCTGCCGGCCAACTTCAGCTTCCCGATCTTCGGCTCGCTGCTACTGCTCAACGGGATCGGCATGGGCCTCTTCGCCGCCCCGAACACGACGGGCATCATGAACAGCCTCCCGGCCCGCCAGCGCGGCGTCGGGTCGGGGATGCGGGCCACGTTCATGAACGCGGGCATGGTGCTGTCGATCGGCCTTTTCTTCTCGCTCATGGTCCTCGGGTTGGCGGCGTCCCTGCCGCACTCGATGTCGGCCAATCTCCAGGCGAACGGGGTGGCGCCCGCCACCGCCGCCAAGGTCGCCAACCTGCCGCCCGTCGGCAGCCTGTTCAGCGCCTTCCTCGGCTACAACCCCATGGAGAAGCTGCTCGGGAGCGCATCGGCGGCGCATGTGTCCGCGGCCCAATGGGCCACCATCACGGGCAAGAAGTTCTTCCCCCACTTGATCTCGGGGCCGTTCATGAAGGGGTTGCGGATCACCCTGCTGGCGTCGCTCGTGATGTCGCTGATCGCGGCGTGGGCGTCGTGGATGCGCGGCGCCAAGTACGTCCACGACGAGGGCTCGGCCGCGGGTCCCGATCGAGCCGCCGAAGGAGACAGCCAGGTCGGCGCCTTCGGCGCGCCGAGCGGCGACGACTCCAACCCCGACCAGGCACCCGAACCCGAGCAGTGGGTACCGGCATGACGGCAGGTCCCGAACCGGAACCGGAACCGGGCGTCGCGGGTGCCCCCGCTTTCGGCGATCCGACTGGCGTCCGACACAGCATCGGCGCGGTTGCGGCCGCCGCCGGTGTGACGACCCGAACGCTGCGTTACTACCAGGAGCTGGGCCTGCTCGACCCCGGGCACAGCCCCGGCGGCAGCCGGCGCTATACCGACGCCGACGCGGCCCGCTTGCGGCGCATCATCGAGTTGCGCAGCGTGATGGGCTTCGACCTCGAGCGGATCCGCGAGATCCTGCAATCGGAGGACCGGCTGGCCCAACTCAAGGCCGAGGCGCAGCGGGGGATCTCTGAGGAGCGGCGTCGCGAGATCCTGTCCGAAGCCATCGCCATCAACGCCCGCATGCGCGAGCAGGTCCGGGCGAAGCGGGCGGTACTGGACGGCTTCCTGGCCGAACTCGAGGCCAAGGCGGAGCGCTACGCCACCTTGGCGGTCGAGCTCGGCCTCGACCAGCCCGTGCCTGCAGGTGCGACCACCCGGTGACACCCACCCGCTGACCGCCCGACCGGCCCCGACCGCCGCCCGACCTCCGACCGCGGACCGGACCGCCCTACCGCCCTACCGCCCTACCGGCCCCGGCCGCCGCCCGACCGGACCTCCCTACCGCCCTACCGCCCTACCGGCCCCGGCCGCCGACCGGCTGAAGCATCAGCCCACCTTGAACGACGCCGCCGTTCC
>JAUTXM010000354.1 GCA_030838025.1 Acidimicrobiaceae bacterium | reverse complement strand
TCGGGGTTGTCGAAGTTGAGGTCGGGCTGGTGGGAGAAGAACCGGTGCCAGTAGTACTGGCCCCGCACCGGGTCGTACGCCCAGTTGGACTTCTCGGTGTCGACGAAGATCACCCGGGCGTCGGGCCAGCGCTGGTCGTCGTCACCCCACACGTACCAGTCGGCCTTGGGGTTGGTCCGGTCCCGGCGGGACTCGAGGAACCACGGGTGCTGGTCGCTGGTGTGGTTCATGACCAGGTCGGCAATGACCCGCATGCCCCGTTTGTGGGCCTCCTCGACCAGCTGCACGGCGTCGGCCAGCTGGCCGTACTCCGGGAGGATGGTGAAGAAATCGCTGATGTCGTAGCCGCCGTCGCGCAGCGGCGACTGGTAGAAGGGCAGCAGCCACAGGCAGTCGACGCCCAGCCACTGGAGGTAGTCGAGCTTGGCGATGATCCCGGGCAGGTCGCCGGTGCCGTCGTTGTTGGCGTCGTAGAAGCCCCGCACCAAGATCTCGTAGAACGTGGCGGTGCGGTACCACTGCGGATCGCCGCGGAACGACGAGACCGGCTGGTCTCGGGCCATCACGGGGTCGGCACCTTCGGGGCGGTGCCGGGCAGCGGTGGGCGGGCATCGGGTAGATGGAGAATGTGCGCCACCCGCAGCCACGGCTCGAGCCGGACGTAGGGGTGGCTGCCGATCCAGGTGTACGTCTCACCCGACAGCTCGTCGATGGCCGAATACGGCTCGTTGGACGGAAGCCCGAGCGCCACGAGGTCGAGGTCCAACAGGCTGGACTGCGGCAGGTAGGGGTCGAGGTTGACGACCATCAACATGACGTCGGTGCCGTCGTCGCTGACCTTTGAATAAGCCACGATAAGTGAATTGTCGGTCTTGTGGAACTCGGTCCGGCGCAATCGCTGCAACGCCGGATGCTTCCGGCGAAGGGCATTCACCGAGGCGGCCAACGGGGCGAGGGTGCCGGGTTGGTCGAAATTGCGGGTGCGGATCTCATATTTCTCGGAATGCAGATATTCCTCATTGGCCGGCGAAGCCGGTTCGTTCTCGCATAACTCGAAACCGCTGTACATACCCCAACTCGGTGAAAGCGTGGCGGCCAGGACGAGCCGCCCCGCGAACGCGGCCGGCGGCCCGTTGCGAAGTGGCCCGGAAAGGATGTCAGGAGTATTGGGCCAGAAGTTGGGCCGCATGAAATCAACCAGGTCGCCTGCCAATTCCTCGAGATACGTGGCCAGCCCGTCAGGCCCCGCCTGCTGAATCCGCCAGGTGAAATACGTGTAGCTCTGGCTGAACCCCACTTCGGCCAGCTTGGCCATCACCGGAGGCCTGGTGAATGCCTCAGCCAGGAAAATGACCTCAGGATGCTCGGCTCGCACCGCACCGATCAACCATTCCCAGAACGCGACGGGTTTGGTATGCGGATTGTCTACCCGGAAAATGGCCACCCCTTTTCCCAACCAAAAATCCAGAATTCCCTTGCACGCGTCCCAGAGGGCAATCCGATCCGCGTCGTCTTCCGGCCAGAAATTGATCGGATAGATATCCTGATATTTCTTGGGCGGATTCTCGGCGTAGGCGATCGATCCGTCGGGGCGGTGATGGAACCACTCCGGGTGCTCGTGGACCCAGGGGTGGTCGGGGCTGCATTGGAGGGCGTAGTCGAGTGCCACTTCGAGGCCGAACTGGCCCGCGGCGTCAAGGAGATGGGAAAAGTCGTCGAAGGTGCCGAGTCCGGCGTCGATGGCGGTGTGGCCGCCGTGCGAGTTGCCGATGGCCCAGGGGCTGCCCGGGTCGTCAACCCCGGCACCCAGGGTGTTGTCGTGGCCCTTGCGCTCGGTCACGCCGATGGGGTGGACGGGGGGCAGGTAAAGCACGTCGAAGCCCATACCCGCGATCGCGGGGAGGCGGTCCTCGGTCCCCTTGAAGCCGCCGTAGGAGCGGGGGAACAACTCGTACCAGGCGCTGAACAGCGCCCGTTCCCGGTCGACCCAAATGGTGTTGGGGTCCGACGCCGTGAGATCGGAGGCGCCCTGGGGGCCGGGCAGCGGGGTCACCAGGGCCAGGGCCACCAGGCCCTCCTTCAGCCCCGCCAGCGCCGCCTGCACCGCTGGGTCGTCTCCGTCGCGGGACTCGAAGAGGGCAATGCCCTCGGCGATCTCGACGGAGATGTCCTGGTCGGCGTCCACTTTGGCCTTGGTCTTCTTGGCCCACGTCCCTTGGCGGTCGGTCCACGCCTCCACGACGAAGTGGTGCAGCCCGAGGACCTGCGGGGTGACGACGACCTCCCAGCGGTCCAGCCCCGGGTTGACCAGTGTCAGCGGCGCCGCCTGGCTCTGCCCGAGTGCCACCCGGGGACCGCCGACCGCTCCCTGGGAGCCGGTGGGGACCAAGGTGACCTGGGCCGCCAGGACGTCGTGGCCCTCCTTGAAGATGGTCGCCGACAGGGGGACCCCTTCGCCCACGACCGCCTTGGCCGGGTACCGGCCGGTCGGTGTCCGCGGTCGGAGATCCTCAATGACGATGCGACCGGTCTTTGTCGGCGGTCGGAGATCCTCGATGATGATGCGCCCAGTCACGGCCTCCAGGCTAAGCGTTCTCCTGCCGGGGCCGGTCGGGCCCCCCTGAGGGCGGCTATTCGGCCATCGTCTTGGCGAAGGCCACCGCACCGTTGGCCATCGCCCGGCCCAGCCGCTGGCCGACCTCGCTGCCCACCACTCCGCCCACCACGCCACCCACGACCGGACCCACCCAGGGCACCGGGATGACCACGCCCCCCAGCCGGGCGCCGGAGAGCATCCCGGCGAAGATCCCGGCGGTGCGCCCTGCCTGCGCCGCCTTGTCTGTTGCCTCGTCATCGGACATCGGCGTGCCTCCTCGTCGACTCATCGAGTCGATTCCATGATGCCAGACGGGCTCACCAACGGTCAGGCCAGGTTCCAGACTGCGGTGACCGAGATGGTGAGTTCCTGCGAGCCGGATTGCACCGGGGTGGCGGCGCGGTCGGCCACGCCCGCGGCCGGGGCATAGGGGACGGCGCTCGATCGGCTGTCCTCGCTCAGGGAACGCAACGTACCGAGCTTGGCGCCGGAGGCGTCGGCGAGCTGCTGGGCCTGGGTCTTGGCCGCGGCCACCGCGTCGGCCCGGGCCCGGACCAGCAGGCCGCTGTCGTCATTGAACGAGAACGACACCCCCTGGAGCCGCCCCGCGTCGCCCGCGGCGGTCACGGCGGCGTCGATGGCCTCCCCGGCCTTGGCGACGGCGTGAAGCTTGGCCGTCACGCTGTTGGTGACCTGGTAACCCCGGATGGTATTGGCGCTGCCGTTGTCATACTGCGGGTAGAGCGATAGCTGGCTGGTCTGGATGTCGGCGGTGGCGACACCATGGCTCTTGAGCGACGCGATGACGGCGTTGGCCTTGGCGGCGTTGGCCGACAGGGCGTCGCCGGCATGGGGGGCGGTGTTCTGCACCCCGATCGTGATCGTCACCACGTCGGGCGTGCCCGACACGTGGCCCACGCCGTGGGTGGTGAGGCCCGACGGTGCCGAGGGGTCCGAGGTACCCGCGGCCTGGGCCGTGAGGCTGGCGTTCGGGCCGGCAGTGGGGCTGGCGGCCGACGATCCGCAGCCCGCCGGCACGAGCAGCAACGACAGGGCAACGACGGCGGCGGCGGGGGTTCTCTTCACGTTCGTTGGACGTCTGGGCCAGCGCCTACGGTTCCAGTCAATGAGAGCGCTTCGCAGCTTCACCGTCCGGGCCAGCCTGCCGCCCGCCCTGGCGCCGCTTCAGGAGGTGGCGACCAACCTGCGCTGGTCGTGGGATGAACACACACGCGACCTGTTCCGCTGGTTGGATCCGCAGCAGTGGGAGGAATCTCGGCACGACCCGGTGCGGATGCTCGGCCTCGTCAGCCGGGAGCGGCTGGAAGAGGTGGCGTCGGACCCGGCGTTCATGGGATTCCTGGACGAGGTCCAGCACGACCTGAGCCGGTACCTCAAGGCGGCCCGCTGGTTTCAGAACCGGCCCAAGTCCTCGCTCCGGGCGATCGCCTACTTCTCCCCGGAGTTCGGCATTGCCGAGGCACTGCCGCAGTACTCGGGCGGCCTGGGCGTCTTGGCCGGCGACCACTTGAAGGCGGCGTCCAGCCTGGGCGTGCCCCTGACCGGTGTCGGGCTGATGTATCGCCACGGGTATTTCCGCCAGCAGCTCAACTCGGCTGGCTGGCAGGAGGAGCACTATCCGATCCTCGACCCCTATGCCATGCCGCTGACCCTGGTCGACGGCAAGAAGGTGACCGTCGACCTGGGCGGCCGCTCGCTGGTGGCCCAGATCTGGCTGGCGCAAGTGGGTCGGGTGAAGCTGTACCTGCTCGACGCCGACGTGGACGACAACGACGACGACATGCGCAACGTCACCGACCGGCTCTACGGCGGGGGCACGGAG
Source organism: Acidimicrobiaceae bacterium (assembly GCA_030838025.1). GTDB lineage: Bacteria > Actinomycetota > Acidimicrobiia > Acidimicrobiales > Palsa-688 > JALYXV01. Next base: position 9,666 of record JAUTXM010000354.1, on the reverse strand, counting down.
CACCGGATCCGCCAGGAGATCCTGCTCGGCATGGGCGGCGTCCGGGCGCTCGAGGCGATCGGCGAGCCCACCCAGGTATTCCACACCAACGAGGGCCACGCCGGTTTCCTGGGCTTGGAACGCATCCGCACCCTGATGACCGACGGCGCCCTGAGCTTTTCCGAGGCGATCGTCGCGGTCCGTTCGGGAACCATCTTCACGACCCACACGCCGGTGCCCGCGGGGATCGACCGGTTTCCCCGGGAGCTGATGGAACGCTACTTCTCGGGCTGGGCCAAGGAGTGCAGCGTGTCGATCGACCAGCTGATGGAGCTCGGCCACTTCCCGAACGAGCCCCGAGAGGCCCCCTTCAACATGGCGGTCATGGGCCTGCGGCTGGCCGGGCTGTCCAACGGGGTGTCCAAGCTGCACGGCGAGGTCAGCCGGGAGATGTTCCAGGACCTGTGGCCGGGGATCGAGAAGGAGGACGCCCCCATCACCTCGGTGACCAACGGCGTCCACGCGGGCACCTGGGTGTCTTCGGAGATGAACGAGCTGCTGACGCGCCACGTGCGGCCGGCATGGGACGAGGCGGCGGCGCCCGAGTGGTCCCGGATCGCCTCGGTCCGCGACGACGAGCTGTGGCGGGTCAGGCAGCAGGGCCGGGAGGCACTGGTGGCGTTCGTCCGCGAGCGGCTCCACCGTTCGGTCGTGGAGCGCGGCGGCAGCGAGAGCGATGCCGCGTGGACCCGGGAGGTCTTGGACCCGCGCCTGCTCACGATCGGTTTCGCCCGCCGGTTCGCGTCGTACAAGCGGGCCACGCTGCTGCTGTCCCAGCCCGATCGGCTACGGGAGCTCTTGCTGTCGCCCGACCGGCCCATCCAGCTGGTGTTCGCGGGCAAGGCCCACCCCGCCGATGACATCGGCAAGGAGATCATCCGCCAGATCGTGCAGTTTTCCCGGGCTACCGACGTGCGCCACCGGATTGCCTTCGTGGAGGACTACGACATCGCGGTCGCCCGGATGTTCGTCCAGGGCTCCGATGTCTGGCTCAACACCCCCAGGCGGCCCAATGAGGCCTCGGGGACCAGCGGTGAGAAGGCGTTGCTGTCGGGCGCCCTCAACTGTTCGATCCTCGACGGGTGGTGGGCCGAGATGTTCGACGGCACCAACGGATGGGCCATCTCCTCGGCCGAGTCGTACCAGGACCTCGAACAGCGAGACAAGGCCGAGGCCGACAGCCTGTTCGACATCTTGGAGGGCGAAGTGACGGCGCTGTTCTACGACCGCTTCGAGGGGCCGGTCCCCCGGCGTTGGGTCCGGCGGATCCGGTCATCGCTCCAGACGCTCGGACCGAAGGTGCTGGCGTCGCGGATGGTGAAGGACTATGTGCAGCAGATGTACGAGCCGACCGCCCAGCGCGTCGACGTCATGACGGCCGACGACTACGCGCGGGCCCGGGCGCTGGCCGCCTGGCAGCAACGGGTCAAGTCCGCCTGGAGCGACGTGGCGGTCGAATCGGTCCAGAACGAGGCGGGTAGCCTCGTCGCGGACCTATGGACCACCCGGAAGGTGGAGGTCGAGGTCCGGCTGGGGCAGCTCAAGGCCCAGGACGTGTCCGTGGAGTTGCTCCACGGAACCGTCGGCCCGACCGGCGAGCTGTCGGAGACCAAGCCGGTCAAACTCTCGCTGGTCGTGCTCGAGCCCGAGCCGGTACCGAGTGGGCCGGCTGCTGCAGCTGCTGGGGCTGATGCGGCTGCTGCAGCTGCTGGGGCCGATGCGGCTGCTGCGGATGATGCGGCTGCTGGGGCTGCTGCGGTTGCCGCAGTGGCGGAGGCGGCCGGGCTGGCCGTCAACGGGTCGGGGCCAGAGAAGGCCGAGGACACCAGCCCCGAAGGCACCGAGGAAGCCGGCGTCGGCGCTGCGTCTGACCGTCACGTCTTCCAGGGCAGGTTCACCTGCGAGCGGGCCGGGCGCTACGGGATTGCGGTCCGGGTGGTCCCGTCCCACCCCGATCTCGTCGTACCGGCAGACATGGGCTGCGTCACCTGGGCATCGCTCGTCTGAACACGTCGGGAATGGACGCGGCAGTTGCGGGTCCGGATCGCCAGGTTCCGGCTCAGTAGACCGTTCAGAACAGATTGAGGATGACGAGGAGCAGTAGTGCGACGACGACCACAGCGGCCACGACCGCTCGCCAGGGGTGCCGTCGAGCCATGGGTCGATCGTCAGGCGGGTCCCAATCCCAGAAATCGGGGTCATTCGGGTCCCTGGGGGCAGGCCCTACCGGCGTCGGCATCGGTTACCTCCCGCTGAAGCGGGCCTTTCCGGGCCGCTTGGCCTGGAAGGACTCCACTCCGATCCTGGCATCGTTGGTCTCGAAGACCTGGACGAACAGCTCGGCCTCGATGTCGAGCCCGGCCGCGAGCGGGCGGTCGAGACCGGCATCGATCGCCTTCTTGGCCGAGCCCTGCGCGACGACCGCCCCCTCGGCCAGGCCGGCGGCCAGCTCGACGGCCCGAAGGAACACCTCCTCGGCCGGCACCACCCGGTCGGCCAAGCCGATCCGCAGTGCCTCCTGGGCGTCGACCTGGCGGCCCGTCAGGACCAGGTCCTTGGCCCGCGCCGGCCCCACCAATCGGGTGAGGCGCTGGGTCCCACCGGCACCGGGAATGACCCCGAGCAGCACCTCGGGCTGGCCGAGGCGGGCGGTGTCGGCCACGACCCGCAAGTCGCAGGCGCAGGCCAGCTCGCAGCCCCCACCGAGGGCATAGCCGCTGACGGCGGCGATCACCGCCCGGGGAATGGCCGCCCACGCGTCAAGCGCCCGGCGAAACGCGTCATTGATCACCCGGGCTTCTTCGGGGCCGCCGAACTCGCCGATGTCGGCGCCCGCCGCGAAGATCCGCGTCCCGCCCCAGAGGACCACCGCGCCGGGCGGATCGTCCGTCAGCTGGCGCGCCACGTCCTCCAACTCGGCCAGTACCGCCAGCGACAGGGCGTTGGCCTTGGGCCGGTCGATCCTGACCACTGCCACGCCGTCTGACCGACGGTCAAAGGACACGAACTGTTCGGGTTGCGCGGACACGGGCCAACGCTACCCACGAGGGAGTTGCGCCAGGAGGGAAGCGGCCCCGCTGTAGGGGTCGATGATGCGGTCGACGACCTGGCGGCGCACCTCCAGATACGCCTGGCCGCCCTCCAGCCGGTCGATGTCCTGCTCGAGGCGCCGGATCAGGACCTCCCGCAACTGTCCGACGAGGCGCCGCTCACGGCGCGCCACCAACTGGCCCGAAGTGCCCAGATAGCTGCGGTGCCGGGCCACGGCGTCCCACACCTCGCCCACGCCGGTGCCGGTCGTGGCCACCGCGGCGACGATCGGGGGGCGCCAGGCGTCGGGCGCACGCCCGAGCCCCAGATCCAGCATGTGGTCGAGGTCGCGTGCGGTTTCGGCGGCACCGGGACGATCGGCCTTGTTGACCACGAACACGTCAGCGACCTCGAGGAGGCCCGCCTTGTTGGCCTGGATGGCGTCGCCCCAGCCGGGATTGACGACGACCACGGTCGTGTCCGTGGCCCCCGCCACCTCGATCTCGACCTGGCCGACGCCGACGGTTTCGACCAGCACCATGGTGATGCCCGCAGCGGCCAGCACCGCGATGGCGTCGGGTGTGGCGAGGGCCAAGCCGCCCAGGTGGCCGCGCGACGCCATGGACCGGATGAACACGCCGTCGTCGAGGGTGTGGTCCTGCATCCGCACCCGGTCGCCCAGGAGAGCCCCACCACTGAACGGCGAAGACGGATCGACCGCCAGCACCCCGATCGCGTCGCCAAGGCGGCGGTGCTCGCCGATCAGGCGGTCGCTCAGGGTCGATTTGCCCGCCCCCGGCGCCCCGGTGATACCGACGGTGTAGGCGTCGGCGCCGTGGGGGAAGGTGAGGCGGGCCACCTGACGGGCGCCGTCGCCGCCTCGCTCGATGAGGGAGATCAACCGGGCGGTAGCGGAGCGATCCCCCGCCCGGGACGCCACCACCAGCTCAGCCGCGTCCCGCCGCCCCCCCTGGCCGGCAGAACCCGGCCCCCCCGCGGGCCCGCCCACGGAGCCGCCCTCGTAGGGACCGGCCTCACCGGCAGGAGTGGGCTCCCCCGTAGGGCCGCCCGCAAGGCCGGCAGAACCCGGCCCCCCCGCGGGCCCGCCCGCGCTACCGGCGGAAGCCGCGCCGCCCGTAGCGCTGCCCGCGACGGGGCTGGCGCCGCCTCGGACTCCTTCAGCCTCCGTCACTGGCGTCGTCGGCTCGGAACACTTGCGCCCCGAGCGACCGGAGGCGCTCGGGGAACTCCTCGTAGCCCCGGTCGATGTGCTCGGCGTCAGCCACGACCGTCTCGCCCTCGGCAGCCAGTCCCGCCACGACCAGCGCCGCCCCCGCCCGGATGTCGCTGGCCCGTACCGGCGCGCCCGACAGCCGCTCGACCCCCCGGACAACGGCGTGGCGGCCCTCCGTGCGGATGTCGGCGCCCATCCGGATCAACTCCGAGACGTATCGGAAACGGCCCGCGAACAGGTTCTCGGTCACGATGGCGATCCCGTCGGCGACGCTCAACATGGTGACGAACAACGGCTTGTAGTCCGTGGCGATCCCGGGGTACGGGAGCGTCGAAACGTCGACCGACATGAGCCGCCGGTTGGCCAGGGCCCACAGCCCGCTGCTGCTGGGAGCGATCCGCATCCCCATGTCACCGAGCTTGCGTATCAACATGTCCATGTGATCGGGCCGGGCTCCCTCGATAGTGATCTCGCCGCCCGCCAACGCCACCGCCGCCAGGTACGTCGCGGCCTCGATTCGGTCGGGAATGACGGTGTGATCCGCGGGCTCGAGATCCTCGACCCCTTCGATTTCGATCGTCGAGGTGCCGGCACCCACGATCATGGCACCCATCCGATTGAGGAACGCCGCCAGGTCGGCGATCTCAGGCTCGCGCGCCGCGTTCTCGATGAACGTGGTGCCCTTGGCCAGGACCGCCGCCAGCAGCAGGTTCTCGGTGGCGCCGACACTCGGGAACTCGAGCACGATCCGGGCGCCCAGGAGCTGGTCGGCGGTCGCCTCGATGTAGCCGTGGCGCACCTCGAAGGTGGCCCCCATCTGTTCCAACCCCGACAGGTGCATGTCGATCGGCCGGCTACCGAAGTCGTCGCCGCCGGGCATGGCGACGCGCGCCCGGCCCACGCGGCCGAGGAGGGGGCCGAGCACCACGATCGACGCCCGCATCCGCTCAACCAGCTCGTAGGGCGCCTCGTACCCGCAGTCGGCTCCCCGCCGCAGGATGACCTCGTGGGGGGCGGGACGGGTGACCGCCACGCCCATGCAGGTCAACAACTCGGCCATGGTGTCCACGTCGGTGATGGCCGGAACGTTGCGGAGGTGGTACTCGCCCTCGGCCAGCAGGCTGGCGGCCATCAGCTTGAGCGCCGCGTTCTTGGCCCCCCCGACCTGGATGGTCCCCTCGAGGGGCCCATTGGGGCGGATGACGATCTGGCTCACGAGCGCCAAGTATTGCCGCTGCGACCGAAGGGGCCGCGAACCACTGGCAGACTCTCCCGGTGCCCGTCGCCAACAACACCGCCGAGCCGCCGACGCTCGAGACGCACACCGCAGTTGTTCCCCCGGTTAAACCACGCCTGCGCGGCGTGCTCCACCTCATCGCCTTCGGTGTCTCGCTGGTAACGGGACCGGCGCTCGTTGCGGCCGCTCCGAGGGGCGGACCAACCCTCGCGGTGGCGATCTATGCCACCTCGATGTCGGCCCTGTTCGGCGTCAGCGCCCTGCTGCACCGACGCACGTGGACGCCCGAGGCCCGCCGCATCATGCGCCGCCTCGACCACTCGATGATCTTTTTCCTCATCGCGGGCACCTACACCGCCATCGCCCCGCTGGCGCTCGGGGGAACCGTTGCCGCCGTCATTCTTGCCATCGTGTGGATCGGCGGGGCGATCGGCGTCGTCATCGAGCTGTTCTGGCTGGAGGCGCCCAAATGGGCGATCGCCCTTCCCTACGTCGTCGTCGGCTGGACGGCCGTCGGGGCCATTCCCCAGCTCGGATCGGCGGTCGGCGGTGCGGGGCTCGGCCTTCTCGTCGGCGGCGGGTTGGCCTATACCGCGGGTGCCGCCATCTACGCCCTGCGGTGGCCCAACCCCTGGCCCAGCCTGTTCGGTTACCACGAGGTGTTCCACGGCCTGACCATCGTGGCCGGGGCGGCCCATTACGTGCTCATCGCCCGGTACGTCCTGCCGCTTGCTTGACCTCCCCGAGCCGTGAAGCACAGGGAGTCCGGATCGATTGGCAGTTTGGCGGACTTCGTCAGTTTTACCGTCCCATCTCCGGGAGAACTGCCAGAGCCGGGAGAACTGCCAACCAATCGAGCGACGAGGCGATACCGGCTCGCGAGCAGTGGTGAACGCACCGTGAAGGCGAAGGCGTCCGCCCTCATGCTGCGCCGCGACCGTCGCCTCCGGGCAAACCCACGATGAGAACCACGACCGAGGCGGTGCTCGATCCCGCCGACGTCGAGCGCGTGCTGCGCCCGCGAGACGGCCTGATCCGCGAACACCCCGAGGGCGACGGGGTCTTCGTCCAGGCCGAGGGGCCGCTGCGCCAGTACCGGCGCACCGTGACGGTTGACGCAGGACGGGTGACCCAGACCGTCGAGTTCCGGCTCGGCCTGCCGTACTTCTCGGCCCTGTTCGTCGTCCCCCTCCGCCTGACGCTCACCGCGCTCCTCCCCAAGCGGCCCCAGCCCTGGTGGGCGCCCCCGCAGCGCCTCGACCGGCGAGCCGCCGAGGTGCTGGCAACCGTGTGTGCCCTCGCGGTGGTCATCGGCTACGTCGGGGCTCTTCTCAGCCTCACGATGACCTACGCCGCGGCCGAGTTCGGGGCGTCGAGAGCCGACCAGGGGCTGGCGCTCGGCGTCGTCCGGGCCAACGTGGTGCTGGCGCTCGGGATCCTGATCCTGGCCGACCGGCGGGGGCGGCGCCGCCTGATCCTCGGCTGCGCCGCCGGTGCCGCCGTGCTCACCTCGCTCGGGGGGCTGGCTCCGTCGCTGGCGGGGCTGGCCCTCACCCAGATCCTGGCCGTGGCCTTGACCGCCGCGCTCCTGATACTGGTCGGCGTCTTGACCGCCGAGGAGATGCCGGCCGGGTCGCGGGCCTGGGCCTTGGCGGTGCTCACCATGTCGATCGGCCTCGGCGGGGGGCTGGCCACAGGCGCCTTGCCCCTGGCCGACCTGGGCCTCCGGGCCTGGCGGCTGCCCTTCGCCGGGGCACTGGTCTTCCTCCCGCTGGTCGCCTCGGCGCGCCGCCACCTCCCCGAGAGCCGGCGCTGGCAGCCGGCCACCCGCCGGTCCGGGCGACCCCGAAACCCCAGCCACGCCCGCCGACTGGTGCTGCTGTGCGGCGGCGCGTTCCTGCTGTCGCTGTTCGCCACGCCGTCGGGCCAGTTCCAAAACGAGTTCCTCCGGACCGAGCGGTCGTTCTCCGCCGCCCAGATCAGCGCCTTCTCCCTCGTCTGCGGAACGATCGGCGGCCTCGGCGTCCTCCTCGGCGGGCGCCTGGCCGACCTGCGGGGCCGCCGGGTGGTTGCCGCCGTGGGGGTCGGCGGCGGCATCGTGACGACCCTCGCCCTCTACCTGTCCCGGGGGTGGCCCCTCTGGGCATGGGGGGTGGCCGACAGCGTGTTGGGCTACGCCGTGGCGCCGGCGCTCGGGGTGTACGGGCCCGAGCTGTTCCCCACGTGGCAGCGCAGCCGCTCCACCGGACTGGTAGCCGCCGCCTATGCCGCGGGCGGGGTCGTGGGCCTGGTCTCTGCCGGCGCCCTGTCGGACCGCTTCGGGACCTTTGCCCCCACCTTCGCGGTGCTGGCCATCGGTCCCGCCATCTTGGTCGTGCTCATCGTGCGCGCCTACCCGGAGACCGCGGGCCGCCCGCTCGAGGAACTCAACCCGGAGGACCAAGCCCGGTGACGAACATCCGCACCGCCTCGGCGACCGCGGCGTCGCACCCCCGCAACCCGTGATCCCTGCCCTCGATCCAGCGGTGGGTCACGGCGCCGGGGATGGCGGCGGTGGCGGCGGTCAGTTCCTCGGGGGTACCGAAGGCGTCCCTCGTTCCGGAAAGGAACAGGCAAGGCAACAGCAAGCGGGGAAAATGCTCCGTCCGCAACCGGTCGGGCCGACCGGGAGGGTGCAGCGGGTAGCTGATCAGGATGAGCGCCGCGCCGGGCAAGCCGTCAGCCACGGCAATCGAGCACATGCGCCCACCCATGGAACGACCCCCCATGGCAATCGCCTCGGGCGGGCAGCCGGCTTCGGCCGCCAGCGCCTGGGCTTCTTCGATCACCGCGCGGAGCAGCACCGGTTCCCGGTCCGGCGCCCTCCGCCCCGCCTTCCGGTAGGGGAAATCCATCCGCCGCACCGCTAGGCCGGCCGGGACCAACACCTCCTCGATCGCCACCAGCGCCGTCTGGTTGCGATCGGCACCGGCGCCAGGAGCCAGGAGCACCGCGGCGGGCGCGCCGGTCGCCCGACCCGCCGTGGTCATATCTCGGCCAGGAGGATCCGCTTCGCCTGGGTCAGCTCGGTGATGCGGGCGCTGGCCTGATCGCTGGCTCCGCCGTGGTCGGGGTGGGCATGGAAGATCCGCTGGCGGAACATGGCCAGCACCGCCGACCGGGTCGGGTCGGCGTCGGGTTTGAAGCCCAGCACCTTCAGCGCCCAGTGCTCGTCGTGGGCGCAGGTGCGCCAGGGGCGGTAGGACGCCTCGTCGCCGGTCAGGTAGCCGATCAGTCGCTCGTCGTTGTCGGCGTGCCACCGCGTGGCGCGGCGCAACAACCGGAACACGCTGCCCCGCACCCGGTAGGACAGCTTGCTGGCGGCATAGGCGGCGCCCAGCACCTGGGGCAGCACCGCGCCGTGATCGTCGAGCTCCAATGCCATCGACTCGCCCACGCCCACCAGGCGGTGGCGGCTGCGGTCGAGTCCCACGACATCGGTCTGGAAGCGGTGGCGCAGGCGCGGCTGGGCGATTCGGGCGCCGCGTTCGAGGTCGTCGACCAAGGCGTCGAGCTCGTCGCGCAGGTCGTCCTCGAGCTGGTTGACGTAGCCCGCCAGGATGCCGGCCAACAGGATCCCGCCGAACCCCGGCGCCGGCTCGGTCGGCAGCCACAGGTCCCCGAGCGCGACCCGCCGTGTCGGGGCGATGGCCCGCGAGTGGCGGATTTCGAGTTCGGCCAGCAGCACAAACGAGACGGTAGACCGTAGGCGGAGGTTGTACGAACCGGCTGAAGTGCGGCAGTTGGTAGCGATTCGGTTGCTTCGCGTGGTTGTGGGCGCCGACTCAAGACCGACGGCGTGGCGACCGACCTAGCCCGAAGATGACTACAGCACGGCGGTTGACGGTGATAGCTGCGGCACTGCTCGCATGCTCCCTCGGGGCAATGTTGGCTCCCGCGGCCGGCGCGACGGGCTCGGGCGGGGTGCAGTTGAGTGTCACGGCGTCGGGGGCCACGACCGTGGGCCTCACGGTCTTTGCCAATGTCAACATCTCCGGTACCAGCCCGACGGGCAACATCGAGTTCCGGCTCTTCGGGCCCCGAGATCCGGCGTGTTCTGCGCCGATCTTCACCTCGAACGTGCCCG
>JAUTXM010000343.1 GCA_030838025.1 Acidimicrobiaceae bacterium | reverse complement strand
ACCGGTCGAATCGCAGACCGAGGGCCAGATTCTGCCTCCGACGCGGTCCACTCCGGCGACGCGCCAACTGTCCCCGGAATCGGCCAACGCCGCGTTGATCGAGCACCTCCCGACCGACCGCGCCATTCTTCGCGAGCGCAAGACCTAGGCGACCGAGGTTCGCCCCACTGAGGATGGTAAGGGGGGCGGCCCCACAAGGATCGTCGGCCCCCGGAGGGCCTGACAAGGACCGCAGCGGGCGCCGTCGCGGCGCTATCCGGACCGACGCTGCTTTCTGGTCGCCCTGGTCACGCGGCCTCACTGAGTCGGCCACCTCCCGGACCGTCAAACCTGTGACCTCCGCGATGCGCTCCGGGGTCCAGCCCGAGATAGCAGCCCAGTCCGCCACGACCGCGGCGCGCTCCGTCTCAGCCGACGCAAGCGGCTCGCGGGCCAAGTCGGCGGCGGCGGCGGTCGCCCGGTCATAGCGACGGGTCGAATCTCGCACCACCCGCCGCTCAGCCGCGTGGCGAGGTCCTCGCCGAGCCCGACCGCATCGGCGACGGCAAGGACGCCGTGCTGGCCGAGCTGCTCCGCAAGCCCGAGCCTCGGGCCTGGGGTCGCAGCGTCGGCGCCGCCGTCGCCGCCGAGGTCAGCGAAGGCCGCCTCCCGCTGGTCCTGCTCGCCCAGATCGCCGCCGATCGGGAACAGACCATGAGCGAAGCCACCTGGCGCAACGCCAACCCTGCCGCCGCCCGGTGGTTTACCTTCCTCGGCTCCACCGGCTACATCCTCGCCGACATCGAACGGCGCGTCGTCAACGACACCCAAGGCGCCCCGGCCGAGGAGCGGGACAAGCCGGCGAGGCGCGCCGACCGGGACGAAACCGACGAGGACGACGTCGATGTCGACGGCGACGCGGAGGGTCTTGACACGCCGACGTAACCGGCCCAGGCGACGCGCACAGTCGGGCCCACCAGCCAGGCACCGACTCTGCGCGTCCGCCCGCGTCGGCCGCTACCCCGCCGGGGCCTACGACTACTTCGAGCCGCTCCGCAGAGCACCGCTCGACTGACGGGAGGGGTGCCCCGTGGTCTTCGTCGTCACCGACGGCAACGAAGGCCACTACACCCACGTGGATGTCCTCAACGACGACACCGACCGGTGGTGGCCGGTGCTGCTCGCCAAGACCTTCGACGGCTTGGACGCCGCCTGGGGGCTTCGCGCAGCGCATCGCCCGCCTCCTCGACATCTAGCCGACAACACCCGGCGCAAGGACCGAGCCCTGACCGAACCCGCGCCCCCGCCGTTCCAACTCGGCGCGCCGGCCGCCAACGACCGAGCCGTGGCAGACGGCGGTCGCCTCCTGTCCGCCTACCACTTCGACACCGGCGACGACATCTGGATCCTCACCGAGGCCGCGCCGCCGACACGACCATCCTCCTGGCCGGCGAATACTGACCAGGCTGCTGTCGGCGCGGATCGGTCCCACATCCCCAGCGACAGTGCCCGGCGCGACGGCCTACAGCCATGACCGACTATCTCTACGACTGGGACACCGATCAGCTCATCGGCCCCGCCACCGCCGACCAGATCGCCGCCAGCGACAACAGCATCCGTGGCGGCGGCGACGGGAGGATCCTCATCGACCCGGCCGGGAACCAGTGCGCCTTCGGACTGGGCGGCGAGCCCGGCACCGACATCCGAGCGGTGTTCACTCAACCCGACAGCGTCGCCAGCGAGCCGGACCTGACCCTGCCGGCGCCTCGCGTTCTGCCGGCGTGGTTCACCCCGATCCTGTCGAGCGACATCGACCCCAGCCGCGTCCACCCGACCGTGGCCCGGCCGCCGACACCAGCCGTGCCCAGGCGGGCGGTGACGGCCCGGCGGCGCATCGGTGACCACCACCAAGAGGGAGGCACCAGTCATGGACAACCACCGCACCGCCCGGCCGTCGCCGCGTAATCCGCACACCACGCCACGCCCCCAAGCGCGGCGCAGCGCCCCGGCGAACCCGCTCACCGTCGTCGCCCAGAGCGTCGAGTCCCTCCGCGCCGAGGGCGCCCCGCCCGCCTGGGCCGAACTCATCGGCCCCGAGGCCAACCCGACACAGGTGCGGTGGCACGAAGGACTCGACACCCTCATGGGTTTCGCCGCCCCGGGCGACTGCCATGCCATCGCCGCCGTCGGCTACGGCTGGGCCCGACACCTCGGGACGGTCACCGCTGACCGCGACATCGTGGCCGCCGAGGAGCGGCGCCGCTGCCGGGTCGTGTACCTCTTGGCCCGCACCGGCGACACCGCCGCCTACCTGCGAGCCGGGCACGAGATACTCATCGACGAGGCCCCCACCGTGGGCCGCATCCCCGACCTCGCCCGGCGGGCCCTGGGCCTACCCACTCCGCCGCCCGAGGACACCACCGCCGAACTGCTCGCCCGTCTGTGGCTCAGCAACATCGCCGCAGACGCCGTCGACGGAAACCACAACGGCGGCCGACTCACCTGGGCCGACGCCGCCCGGCTCCACCCCGCCCTCCAAGTCGCCGCCCAAGCCGGCATCGCCGTCGACGCCGACGAGCTCGTCGCCGCTATGCGCCTTGCGGCCGACAGCTGGACCTGGAGCCGCCTGGCGCAGCAAGCGGCACAGGATGCGTGGTTGGCCGACCTCCTCCCCGCCGGCGCCGGCGGCTGGATGGACGAAGGCATCCTCTCCCGCTGGCTGCTCGACGCACTCCCCACCACCGACTCCCTCCTGCAGCGCATCGCCCCCATCGTCACCCCGAGCGCCGCCCTGCGGATCCGACCCATCGTGGCCCAACTCGGCTACAGCACCGCCCAGGCGACAATCACACCCTGATTGGCTCGCCGCCGGAGGTCAGACAACGCCAGTAGGGCCGCCGGTACCAGCGGCCCTGTTGGCATGACCACACCACCCCCCGCCAGCCGAGGCCCCCAGGGAACGGCGTACCT
>JAUTXM010000332.1 GCA_030838025.1 Acidimicrobiaceae bacterium | reverse complement strand
ACGACACCGAACTGTCACTGGACTTGATCTGGTCGACCTGCACCGGCGGCACCGGGGGCGGCGCCGAGTCCGGCCGGGAACCCCAGCCAGGCGTCGATATCGTCGGTGCCCGAGGCGCCGGCCGGGCCGGGCGCGCCGGCCCCCATCCCCGCCGCCAGCTCCCGTTGCATGCGGACGTACGCCTCGTCGAGGCCGGAAACCGCGACCACGTCCGGTGGGCTGGCGAGCGCCCGGCCGGTGCTGGCGAAGACCACCGGCTTGGCCCGGACCAGCCACACCAGCGCCGCCAGTCCCATGATCCCGAACAGATAGCCGAACCAGTCCACCGGCGTGTAGCCGTAGTGCACCGTTACGTGGTGCGACGTCGGGATGACGACCATCAGGTTGGGGGCGACGCGGTACGGACCCTTGGCCCCGGACGCTTGCCAGTTGGGGAAGTACGAGACTTTCACCAGGACCGGTACGCCGATCGTGTCCACGTTGAACGACACCGAACTGTCACTGGACTTGATCTGGTCGACCTGCACCGGCTGGAGCGCCGTCCGAGGCGGGTCGGTGCTCATGGGTGCCACCCGGCTCCACGACTTGGGCCCGGACGCGGCGTACAGCACGTCCGCCCGGTTCTGATCGAGGTACCACGACTGCGAGGCGTCGAGCCACGGCTTGCCGCCCTTGGCGATGCCGTTCATCACGACCGGCTGATTGATCAGGGGGGCCACGATCTGCGAGTCCCCGACCTCGTAGATCTTCCAGGTGCGCTCTTTGACCCCGTTCTGCGTGCCACCGGAATAGGTGACCGGCCACGGCCCCGAGGTCGCGACCAGTTGCAGGTCAGGGTCGACATCGGCCTGCGATTGGGTCTCGGGGGTGAGTGCCATGTAGTAGCGGACCCCCATCAGTTGCAGGTGCCGGACTCCGTCGGCGACATTGGGGGCCGACGGGTAGGTGAGGCCTCGCACCGGGTCGGACGGTTGCAGCGACAGCTCGGCGGCGTTGATGAAGTGGTACGGCGTGGTGGCCGACGATTCGTAGTAGAGGCCCTCCATCGAACCGATGCAGCTGTTGGTCCAATAGGGCAGGAGCATCAGGGCGTCGGGGGTTCCCATCTGGTCCAGTCCCGGCTCGTACTCCCACATGGCGCGGCCGCACCCGGTGTCCTTTCCGACCTTCTTCATGGTGTCGATCAGACCGAAATACTCCGCCCGGCGGGACTTGGTACTCGACTCGTACCCGCTGTAATTCCAGTTGGCCCAACCGGGGATGAACGAGGTGTCGGAGTTGCTGATCCCGAGCCATTTGTACTTGCCGGTCCGGCTGTCGATCGAGCCGCCGGGCAGGCCGTGCAGCGGGAAGCCCACCCAGATCCACACCGCCAGCGCCGCGACCACGGGCAGGGCCAGTGTCGACAGCCGCGACCAGTACGGAACCGGGCCGTCCTTCAAGGGCTCGATGAGGGCCGCGCCCCCCTCGGCGACGGCCACACCCGCCAGCAGGTAGAGGCACAGGAACCAGAACGGCAGGACCCGTGCGTTCCACAGCCGGGCCTGGGGCGCGAAGCGGAAGACCAGGACCGACAGCGTCGCCATGATGCTGATGAAGATCCCGAATTTCTGGCGGCGCAGTATGGATACCGCGAAGCCGACCAGGGCCAGCACGTAGAGCCACAGCATGTGGGCCGGAAACAGGTTGTGGTAGTACTGCCGCACCTTTTCGTAGCCCATGTCGGTGGCGTAGGGCAGGCGCAGCAGGAACGGCAGCCACCAGAACGCCGCCAGTCCCGCAGCCACCGCGAACACCGGGGCGATCCAGCGCCAGCTCCGGCGGTCCCAGCGCATGATGGTTAGGACGATTGCGCCGATGATGGCGAATATCGCAGGCAGCAGGTGGGACAAACCCGTCACGACCAGCACGACCGCAGCCAGCGCCCGGTATTTTCCCGTCTCCAAGCCTCTCGCGACCAGACCCAGGAAGACGAGGGCGGCGGACAGGCTGATCGAGAATCCGAACTCGCCCGCCAGGGTGGAGGCGATATTGCCGCCGTAGATCGTGAAGTTGCGGGAGAAGAGGAACGGCAAGGTGGCGGCGGCCAGGCACACCGGGCCGGGGAAGCGGAAGCGGGCCAGGCGACCGAAGATGTAGGCGGCCAGCGGGAGGGACACCAGCCCGAGAACCGAGATCAGCTTGAACGCCACGTTGTACGGCATGACGACGCTGACGATGACGATGAGGAGGCTCGGCAGCGGGAAGTAGAAGACGAGTGAGGGGAATCCGGCGTACCAGTCCGGGGCCCAGCCGGTCAGCCGGAAATGGGGCAGCAGGTGATCGCGGAGAAACGCGGGCTGCCAGACGTGGGCCCCCATGTCGCCACCGGAGGCCGTGGTGTTCAGAAACAGCTTGGACGGCTGGAGGTACTTGAAGACGAAACCGCACAGGAACGACACGATGAGGAAGGTGATGATCGCCTCGGGCCAGTTGATCGACTCGGGCAGGTGCCACCGCCGGCGCGGTTCGTCAGGCCCGCGTTCGTCGAGTCCGAAGGCGAACTCCTCCTCCACCACGTCGTCGCCAGCAGGCGGACTGGGTGGTCGGTCGGTGACATCGACGGCGGTCATGGCGCCACCATGTTGCCCTGATTCGGACCCGTTGGGCGATCATGGCCGCCGAGGTTGGAGGCGACCGCCCGGTCAGCGCTCGCCGGCCGCCAAATCCAACAGCCGCGCCAGGGGCAGCTTGCCCTGATAGCCCTCCCACCAGCGAAGGTCGCAGGCGGAGCAACTCTTCAATGTGACGCGCTCACCGGCGACCGACAAGGTGATCTCGACCATCTGATGCGCTTCGCACTGGGGACACTGCAACGGTGGGGCCTCCTGGTCGGGGTACGGCTTGCCCCACTACATCGGCACGTGCGTGGGCGGCCTTTATGGACGGACACCGTCCGGCGTATTTGCGGGCTTACGGGCGGCGTGGGGGCGCCGTTTCCCGCCTTCGGGGCTCGCTACGGATTAGCGCCGCAGCGTCAAGGTGAGCACCGTGACGGCGTTGAACGCGGCGTGGGCGACGATCCCCGGGCCCAACCGGCCCGTCTTTTGGGCGAGGAACCCCAAGATGAGCCCGAACAGCACCAGGGCAGCCAGCTGCAGGGGCTCGAAGTGGGCCAGGCCGAACACCAACGCCGATCCCACCACCCCCGGGATCGGTCCCAGCCACCGCGACAGCGAGCGCAGCAACAACCCCCGGAAGAACAGCTCCTCCACGATGGGTGCGCCGATGGCGAGGAACAGCACCAGCACCGAGACCTGCAGCGCCCCGTGGATGGCCGCGGTGTCAGTCTTGGCCGGAGCCTCGAGGCGATGGCGGAGGGTTGGGTCCGCCTGCTCGAAGGGCCAGTAGAGCAGCGGGATGAGCGCCAGTTGGGTGCCGACCCCGACGGCGATCCCGACCGCGGCGTCGAATGGCCACCGGAAAAACAGGCCGTAGTCGGCCCGCAGGTCACCCGACCCGCGGAATCGGCTGTACAGCACCACGCCACCAATGAGGCCGATCCAGAGCCCCGTGAGGCCCAAGATGGTGACGGCCAGGGGCACCGGTTGGCTCGAGCCTTGGTGGTACCCGACCGCGCCCGCGGCGATCTGGATCCCGATGCCGCTGAGCAGCGTCCCGACGAGGAACGCGCCCACGGCCTCGCTCAGCCCCGAATGCTTCGGAGTATTCGGGGTATTCGGGGTAGGAGGGCGCGGCACCGCCTCAGACTCTTGCGATTCTCCGCGCCCGACCCTCAGACGGCGATCGCGGGTGGGGCTTCGTGGGTCGCGCTCGGAGTCGGAGGAGGCGTGGCGGCCGAGCGGGCGGTGCGCCGATCGTGGAAGGACCAACCCTTCGGGGCACGCAGCCTCCCGGCGTGGGCGGCGCACAGGGCGCTGTGGTGTCCGCCCGTGTCGGCATCGGAATCATCCAGCCAGACGTGCTGTCCGGCGTAGTCGTAACTGAGCCAAGCCGACGCCGGCGCGCCGCAACCGGGACGAGCGCACCTCTGGGTTCCCGCCATGCATTCACCGTATCCCCGACCACGTGGCCAAAACGTGGATGGCCGGAACCGATCCATGAGCCTGTTACCTACCCTGGCCCGCGTACGATGTCTGCATGAGTCGTCAGCCGGGCGATTTGCGCCCTGGTCGTTCCGATCGTCCTGATCGCCCGCCGAACCCCCTAACCCCCGATCGCAACTGGCGATTGGTGGCCATCGTGCTGGGCGCTCTGATCGTTATTGCCTTCCTCGTGTCCAATCCCTTCTCGGCGAGCAGCGCCAAGCCGCAGACCTTCAGCGACTTCTCCACCGCCCTCGACCAGCACCGCGTCGCCTCGGCGACGGTCAACAACGACACCGGCAAGATCAGCTACACCGACAGCCAGGGGACCAAGTTCACGGTGTCGGGGCCTCATCCGCTGCCCGACAGCATCGCCCAGGAGCTGCGGGCCAACGTCAAGAACAACCTCAACTTCGCCAACAACACCAGTAGCTGGGTGGCTTCGCTCCTGCCGTTCTTGCTGTACGGGGCGATCATCATCGGCTTTTTCATCTGGATGAGCCGCCGGGCCCAGGGCCAGATGACCGGCATCATGTCCATCGGGCGGTCCAAGGCCAAGGTGTACACGACCGAGCGACCGCGGACGACCTTTGCCGACGTGGCGGGGTACAACGGGGTCAAGCTCGAGATCCGTGAGGTCGTCGACTTCCTCCGCTCGGCCAACCGCTTCAAGGAGATCGGCGCCCGTATCCCCAAAGGCGTGCTGCTGGTCGGCCCACCCGGTACCGGCAAGACGCTGCTGGCCCGGGCCGTGGCTGGCGAGGCCGGCGTCCCGTTCCTGTCGGTCACCGGTTCGGACTTCATGGAGATGTTCGTGGGCGTCGGGGCATCGCGGGTCCGGGACCTGTTCCAGACCGCCCGCAAGCAGGCACCGGCGATCATCTTCGTGGACGAGATCGACTCCATCGGCCGCAAGCGCGGCGCCGGCCTCGGCGGCGGCCATGACGAGCGGGAGCAGACGCTCAACCAGATGCTGGCCGAGATGGACGGTTTCGAGACC
>JAUTXM010000307.1 GCA_030838025.1 Acidimicrobiaceae bacterium | reverse complement strand
GCCCCCGACGCGATCACGGCCATCGCGGTGCCGCCCGCCCCGCTGGTCGCGACGCCCGATCCTGCGCCGGCACCTTCGCCGCCTGACGCGCCGCCGCCGGACCCCGCCGCCAGGAGCGTTGCCGAGCCCGACCGGCCGCCGTACGAATCGCCGCTGGCCCCCCCGGAACTTCCCGTGATGCAGACGACCGTGAGTGCCGCCCGGATGTTGACCAGATGGATGATGCAGTTGCCGGTGCGACCAGTCGTGACCCTGGTGGTGGCGCTGCCCCCGCTGCCGCTGGATGCCAGGTCGGGGACCCCGCCGGCGCTGGCGCCGTCGCTGGATCCCGGGAGTGGGCCTGCCATGGTGCCTTGGCCGGGGGTACCGCCGGAGGCGGTCGCGGCGACCGACCCGACTGTGCCCGGTGTGCAACTCACCGACAGCGCCGCGGCGGCGTTGGAGGTGGTCAACACACAGCTGCCTTGGGTTCCCGGCGTGGCGACCGCGGCCGATGCCGCAGCGCCCGCCGTGGCCGGGTCGGTCGGGCTCGCGGGCGCCGCCGCGGCGGAACTTGGAGGGCCGCTCCCGGTGGCCGGGATGATCGTCACGGCGCCGGAGTCGCCACCGCGGCCCACGCCGACGACGCTGCCGGAGTCGCCGGTCGTGCAGGTGACCGACAGGGCGCTTGTGAGATCGGTCACGCTGATGTTGCAGTCCCCACTGGCCCCGGAGGTGGGTTCGGCGATGCCGGGTCCGCCGTCACCAGAGGCCGCCGTGTTCGACTGGCTCGGGTCCGGCTGGCTAGTGCCCGGCTGGGTCGGCGGCCCGGCTGCCCCACCGGCACCGGTTCCAGAATGATCGGTTCCCGGCGCCGCACCCGCTGAGGATCCGGGCCCGGTTCCCACGAAGCCCAAGAAGTTGGACCGGGCGAGGTAGGCGTCGCTCGCTGCCGTGCCCGCTCCCGCGCCGGCTTCATAACCGGCGACCGACGACCGCGGGGTCGGGGGCGCGGCCGAGTGGGCCTCGTGGCTGGTGCTGTGCACCGCCGGCGCGCCGGGCGGCGACGCCGACAAGCCCGCCGTGACGGCGATGGCGCTCAGGAGGCCAAACATGAAAACGCTCCGGTCAGCCGGTCGGCTGGACAGTCTGCCAAGGACGAAAGGATGTCAGAGTTTGGCCGAAAGGTGGGGGTCCGTTCGATCACGACTCCGAAGCGCCGGTCCCGGGCCAGATGGGTGCCGCCGGGCGGTAGGGTCGAGCGCCGGCAGCGAGCCGGCGGCGACACGCAGCAGCGGCAGCGTATCGGGAGGAGGAACCGTGGCCGACAGCGATGATTGGAACACCAAGATCATCGAGGAATTCCGAGCTAACGGTGGCAAGGTCGGGGGACAGTTCGAAGGAGCACCGCTCCTGATCCTCACCACGACGGGCGCCAAGACGGGCAACGAACACACCGTCCCCCTCATGTACCTACCCTACGGTGACCGGCTCGTGGTGTTTGCATCCAAGGCCGGCTCGGACACCAATCCAGACTGGTATCACAACATCGTCGCCTACCCAATGGCGCGCGTCGAGGTCCGTCACAAGATTTTCGCGGCGACGGCCACGATCGAGACGGGTGAGTTTCGCGACGAGCTGTTTGCCGAGCAGGCCCGGCTCTACCCCGGTTTCGCCGAGTACCAGCGAAAGACGTCCCGGAAGATCCCCGCGGTCAGTCTCCGCATGGCCGGCCAGAGGCCTCGCTGAACCTGGCGATAGCCTCACCCGATGTCCGACGCGCCCGCCATCAGCCCGGATCCTGACGCCCTACGGAGGGCGAGGGCCACGTTCCACGCGGTTGGCGCGGCGGAACACGACGCCATGCAGTCGGAGGGTGCGGCCGTTGCCGCCGGCGCCTCCGAGAGCGATCGGGAGGGCTTCGTCGCCGAATCCCTGGCCGCCGCGGGCTGCGAGGAGTATCTCGATGCCCTGCGGCTGTTGAGCTGGCGGGCCCGTGGACTCAGCCGGGCGCTGGAGTTCATCGACTCCGGTGGCCCGCGTGGCTCGGACGACCCCATGATGCTCCCGATCGTCGTCACCGCCGCCGCCCTGGCGGACCTTGCTTCGGCGTCATACACGATCCGTGACCCGAACTCCGAGAACGCCGCTCGCGACGAGGCAGCCGAATCGTGGCGCGACGCCATCGGGGCGCTTAGTCGGCTCACGGGGAACGAGCCGGTCGAGCTGGCGGAGGCCCACGACCACGCCGGCCACGACCACGTCGGCCACGACCACGCGGATCTTTCCTAGCACTACATGACCGCCCACGGTCATGTTGTGCTAACAAACCACGACCACGCCGGCCACGCCGGCCACGGCCACGAGCACTAGCGAGCGGTGGGCCGCTGTCCGAATAGCGCTATTCCGGTGGTGCACCCAACGAAACGGGACGGTGCGGTCATGGTCTGGTAACGATGTCGCCGTGGCCTGGTCTCGCGAGCGCGGCGCAGTCCCCTTCGAGGAGCACTACCGGTCCTTGCTCGAGCATGCCTATTTCGTCGGGTTCCGCTTCTTCAGCGGCGACAGCCACCTCGCCGAGGAAGTCGCCCAGGAAACACTCACCCGTGCCTACGAGCGCTGGGAACGAGTAGCCGGCCACCCCAATCCGGAGGCCTGGGTCATGAACGCCGCCTGGAAGGTCAGCCTGGAAATCCAGCGCCGGCAAAGCCGACCGTCGGCCGCCGGTGTCGCCCGCCTGGCGGGTCTGGGTGAGGACCTGCTCGTCGAGCGACCCGTCCTCATCAACGCCCTCACCCGCCTCACGACCCGGCAACGAACCGTGGCCATGGCTCGCCACTACTTCGGCTACGACGTCGCGGAAACCGCGGCGCTGTTGGGCATGACCGAATCCCAGGTCAGGACGGCAACCCACGAGGCGACTCGGAAGCTTCGCCATCTGCTGCGCGAGCGCTCCCGAGGCGATGCCCCCATCGGTGACCGGGGGGTCAGCCCGGCATGAGATCGTGGCGCGACGAGCTTCCCGTCGATCTCCCTCGCGAGGACATCCTGGCGGCGGCCGTCGGGGAGGCGCATCGGCGCAGGCGGCGCCGTCAGCACCGGGCGGCCCTGGTGAGCGCGGTGGGGATCGTCGTGGTCGTGCTGTTGCTGGTCGCCAACGC
The DNA here is from genome assembly GCA_030838025.1 of Acidimicrobiaceae bacterium. GTDB lineage: Bacteria > Actinomycetota > Acidimicrobiia > Acidimicrobiales > Palsa-688 > JALYXV01. The sequence continues at coordinate 608 of JAUTXM010000307.1, read as the reverse complement.
GCCCACGCTGCGGAATCGCCAACCCAGCGTGCCCATCCAGGGGAGCCTGACCCAGGTCGTCACGAAGTCGTCCAGCGTCACCGTCCCCGGTGTCTCCCATGCCGCGGCGCCGCCGCGTTCGGCGCCGGCCAAGGCGTCGCGCTCGGCGACCGCCATCGGACTCCCACCACCGCTGCCCCCGTCGGGCGGCCTCAGGTTCCCCGCCGGAGCTCCCGCCACCACGGCTCCGCCGACGACGCTTCCGAAGCAACCGACCCTCGCTGACTTCGCGCTCCCGTCGCCCGATCGGCAGCCCTTTGGTATCGCTCCCGGCCCGAACGAATCGCTGTGGTTCACGGAGTACGACGCGGGCATCGCCCGGGTGAATCCGGGCGGTTCGGTGACCGAGTTCGCGGTCCCGGCGGCCGGCAGCGGCACATACGGGATCACGCCCGGTCCCGACGGCAACATGTGGTTCACGGAGTACCTGGCGGGCAACATCGGACGGATCACTCCGTCGGGCACCATCACCGAGTTCGGGGTGCCCACGGCGAACAGCGGGCCCACCGGCATCACCCGTGGCGGCGACGGGACGCTCTGGTTCGCCGAGACGACCGCAGGCAAGATCG
>JAUTXM010000288.1 GCA_030838025.1 Acidimicrobiaceae bacterium | reverse complement strand
AGGTACTCCGCGGTCGTGCGCTTGTCGTCGCTGACGGGAAGGCCGGCCGCGTGGCGGGCCTTGATCGCCTCGACCTTGGCCAGCACCTCGCGCTTGGTCTTCGCCTTCACGGTCTTGCGGATCCGCTTGCCGGCCGAGTCCCGCCCGAGCTCGACGGCCGCGATCCAACCTCCGTCGGGCTGGCGGTAGACGGAGCCTTCGCCGGCTCCTCGTCGTTGGGCCATGGTGGCTGCCCCCCCCGTTTGGTCGCTCGTAGAGGTCTGTGGCTCACCTTACCAGCGTGGCTACCCCTGTGGCTACCTTTCTGGCTTCCCGGCCCTTGAGTGCTGGAGCCGCACCCACTCTGACCTGGACTTTCTCTGCGCGCTCGGAGGGATTCGAACCCCCAACCTTCTGATCCGTAGTCAGATGCTCTAATCCGTTGAGCTACGAGCGCTTGACCTAGGCATCCTACTGGCAGTTCGGCCGGCCAGGCCGTGGCGCTACCGGTCGGCGTGCAGGACGGCAGCACCTTCGACCCGATCCTCGGCCAGGGCCCGCAACGCCGACGGTGCCTCGGAGAGTCCAAACGGCGTGGTCGTCACATTGATCGGGATCTCGGCCGCGATCCGCAGGAACTCCTCGCCGTCGGCGCGGGTGTTGGCCGTCACGCTGCACAACTGACGCTCCTGAAACAAGTGCCGCTCGTAGTTGAGCGGCGGTATGGCGCTCAGGTGGATCCCGGCCACGGCCAGCGTTCCACCCCGCTCCAGCGCGGCCAGCGCACACGGCACCAGATCGCCGACCGGCGCGAACAGGATGGCCGCATCCAGCGGTTCCGGCGGCGGGTCGGAGCTGCCTTGGGCACTGGCCGCCCCGATCGACAGCGCCAGCTCCTGCGCTGACCGAGAGCGGGTCATGACATGTACCGTCGCCCCCTCGTGCAGCGCCACCTGCGCCGCCAGATGGGCCGAGCCGCCGAAGCCATAGATCCCCAAGCGCCCGCCGGGTGCCAACCCTGAGCGCCGCAAGGCCCGGAAGCCGATGATCCCCGCGCACAGCAGTGGCGCGGCCTTCTCGTCGTCGAACTCCGCCGGAATCGAATACGCATACCCGGCGTCGATCACGGCGTACTCGGCATACCCGCCGTCTGCGTCCCAGCCGGTGAACGCCGGATCCACGCAAAGGTTCTCGCGGCCGGACCGGCACCAACGGCACACCCCGCAGGTATGGCGAAGCCAGGGAATGCCGACCCGGTCGCCGACGGCGAACCGGTCCGCTCCACTCCCCAGAGCATCCACCCGCCCGACAACTTCGTGACCGGGAATCACGCCCTTACCGTGCGGCGACAGATCACCCTCCACCAGATGGAGGTCCGTCCGGCACACCCCACATGTCGAGACCTTGACCAGGATCTGGCCCGGGCCGGGTTCCGGTACCGGTCGCTCGATCCCAACCAGCGGCCCCTCCCCGACACCAAGGTCGCCAGCCCCGCCCGCCCAGACACCAGCCCCGCCCGCCCCGCTCGCCCAGACGCCAGCCCCGCCCGCGCCCGCCCCGCCCGTCCCGCCCGCCGCGCCGGGAGCAGCAAGCGGCCGAGGTTTCACCACCGCCCACGCCCGCATCACGCCCACAGAACACCCACATCACGCCCACAGAACGCCCACATCACGCCGGAACCACAACCGAAGCCGCCCACACTGCGCCCCGGACCCTAAAGCTCCGCCGGCACCGGTTCCCGCGACGCCAGCCAGGCCCGGGTCGTCTCCCTGGCGCGGTCCATCAACTCCCGGCTGTGCCGGAAATCGAACGGGGACACCCCGATCGACGGCGGCGGGGGCACCACATACAGCGTGCAACGCGACGCGTTCGCCCGGATCTCGCTCAGTGACGCGTTCCCCAGCAGATGCGCGATCGACTGAAACGCCACCCCCGCCGCGCTCTTCGCCCTGGCACCGGGCGCATCGCTCACCGTGGGGAGCAGATACACCACGTCAGCCCCCAGGTCGATCGCCTGGCTGACCGGCGTGTTGGCCGCCAACCCACCGTCCACCAACAGCCGGCCGTTTATCTCGACCGGCGGGAACACTCCGGGAATCGCGGCACTCGCCAGCAGTGCCTCGATCGCGTCTCCCGTCGACAACACCACCGGCATCCCGGTCGACAGATCCGTCGCCACGACATGCAACGGGATGGCTGCCTGCTCCAGCTGAAAGAACGGCGCCCGCACCGACATCCACCGCGCCAGCGGCGCCGGGCTCACCGTGTGGTCGATTCGCCCCGCCAACCCCCGCACGATCCGCACCGGTGAAAACGGGAACACATCTCGCCGCCGCACCGACAGCCACACGTCCCTCAGCATCTGGGGGCCTTCAGGGCCGGGGTGGCTGGCCAGCCACGCCCCGTTGAGCGCACCCACCGAACTTCCCACGATCAGGTCGGGCAGGATTCCCGCCGCGCCCAGCACCTCGACCATCCCGGCTTGTACCGCACCGAGGCTGGCGCCTCCTGCGAGTACGAACGCGGTCGTCATCGCACCAGAAGTTACTCCTGAGGAAAGAACTGCGCGACCAACCGTCTGGGCAGGTCGTCGCTCAGCGGCGCGTCGGACAGCAGCATACGGTGGTGGATGATGGCAAAGCCCACCTCGGCCAGCAGTTCCGCGTCCCCCGGTTGTAGCTGGCCGTCATCGATCGCCCCCCGGATGCGGTCCAGCAGGTCCTCCTTGCGGCACCCGACAAACTGCGCCCGGACCCCCGCGCCCAGCTCCTTGTTGCGGACCATCTCGCCGGCGACGGCGGCCATCAGTCCGCCTTCCATCCCCCGCATCTTGTTCAGCGACTGCGTGAAGATGACCTCCAGATCCGCCCGGATGTCGCCGGTGTTCGGCCAATCGAGTTTCGACGACACCAGGTCGTGAATGGAATCGACCACCAATGCCGTCTTGCAGTCCCACCGGCGATAGATGGCCGCCTTGCCAACACCCGCCCGGCCCGCCACTCCCTCCATGCTCATCCGGTCGAAGCCCTCCTCGACCAGTAACTCGAGCGCCGCGTGCCGGATGGCCGAATCCACCTGAGGATCCCGAGGCCGACCATGTCGTGCCTCATGTACCGCCGTTA
>JAUTXM010000283.1 GCA_030838025.1 Acidimicrobiaceae bacterium | reverse complement strand
GGCGACCGACGGGACGATCACCGAGTTCCCACTCGACGCCACCTCGGGCCCCTTCGCCATCGTGCCCGGACCGGACGGGGCGCTCTGGTTCACCGAGCACGTCGGCAACCGCATCGGGCGGATGACGACCGCAGGGATCCTCACCGAGTTCGTGGTCCCCTCGGCGAACGCCGATCCGCTCGGGATGGCGCCGGGCCCCGACGGCAACATGTGGTTCACCGAGCGCTTCGCCGACAAGATCGGCCGCCTGACCCCCGGCGGCACACTCACGGAATACCGCCTCCCGGGGGCCGATCGCCGCCCCCAGGGAATCACCGCGGGCGCCGACGGCAACCTGTGGTTCGGAGAGACCAACGCCGGGAGCCTCGGTCGCATCACACCCGACGGCGCCGTCACCGAATACCGGGTACCCGCCCTGGGCGGCCAACCGGCGATGATCACGAGCGGCCCGGCCAAGACGCTGTGGTTCACCGAGACGGCGGCCAACCGGGTTGGTTACCTGGTTCCTTGAGGGGTGGGAAAAGGGGGTCCGCGGCTGGCGGCCGGGGTTGCCCGCTGACGGCGTCGCTAACCTGACAGACATGGACCAGGTCCGGGTCGAGCAGCGAATCGCCGCCTCGCCGGAGGCGCTGTACGACATGGTGAGCGACGTCACCCGGATGGGGTCCTGGAGCCCGGAGACGACCTCGGCCCGGTGGCTCGGCGGCGCCGACCGCCCGGCCCCGGGTGCCCGTTTCAAGGGAGCCAACAAGCACGGTTGGCGGCGCTGGCACACGACCTGCACCGTCGTCGCGGCGGAACCCGGTCGCCGGTTTTCCTTCGATGTGGGATTCGGGCCGCTGCCGATCAGCCAGTGTCGTACGAGTTTGTTGCCGACGGCGACGGTTGCCGGGTCGTGGAAACGTGGAATGATCGCCGGCCCGGCTGGATGATCCGGACCTCGCCCGTGATGATGGGCGTCTCCGACCGCCCGGGCCACAACCGAGCGGGCATGGAAGCGACGCTCTCCCGGCTGCGCACGGCGGCCGAGGCCGCGACATAGACGCGGGACGAATGGGGGGCGACTCCCGGCCTCGTCCGCCCGAGCCAACGCGGTGGGGCGTCGTGTCTGTGGGCGAGTTGTGGCTCTGAGGGCGCGTGACAGCGCAGGAAGACCATAAGTCGCCCACAGAAACCTAAATGGCCCACAGACGTAGGCCCGCGGTAAGCGGAGTCAGCGCTTCTTGGGCTGAGATCGCACGCTCCTGGTAACCGCTTTCCACTGCCGCAAGCTGGCCTGGCGAGCCCGAGGGTCATGGCGGCGCTCCTCCCAGGCAACCTCCTTGCGCAGTTTCCCGTAGCTCGCCAGGCGAGCTTGATCGAGCTGGCCCCGGGCGGCGGCGGCCAGGACCGCGCACCCGGGTTCGCGCTCGTGGCGGCAGTCCCCGAACCGGCATCCCGCGGCCAGCTCCTCGATGTCGGAAAAGGCGGACTGCACGCCGGTCCCGTCGCCGGCGAGCGCCAAGCTGCGCAGCCCAGGCGTGTCGATCAGCACACCACCGTCGGGCACTGGGACCAGCTGGCGGGTGGTCGTGGTGTGCCGCCCCCGGTGGTCGCCGTCGCGGACCGAACCGGTCACCATCCGCGCCTCGCCGACGAGGGCGTTGGTGAGCGATGATTTGCCCGCCCCGGACGGCCCGATCAGGACCGCAGTCCGGCAGGGCCGCAACCGGTCGCGGACGCGGTCCAACCCGGTGCTGGTCACGACGCTCGTCGCCACCACGTCGACGACGGCCAGACGGGCTTCGAGGCGATCGATCTCACCGTCGACCGCAAGATCGGCCTTGGTAACGAGGACGACCGGCTGGGCGCCGCTGTCCCACGCCAGCGCCGTTTCTCGCTCGATCCGGGCGGGGCTCAATCGGTCGGCGGGCGCGGTGATGAGGACCAGGTCGATGTTGGCAGCCAGTACCTGGACGCCGCCGGACGGGTCGCCCCGGGTGAGCTGCGACCAGCGGTCGGTCACTCCCGTGACGGTGTAGGCACCGTCGACGATGCCTACGGCCGCCCAGTCGCCGACCGCGACCGGAATTGGCGCGGCCGCCATGTGGTCGCCGTCGGCCAAGGCGACGACACAGGCCGAGCGCTCCACGCGAACCACGCGACCGGGGAACAGTTCTGGGCGCGCCAGCTCGGTGAACAGGGCGCGGGCGCGGGCGTCCCAACCGAGGGAGAGCAGCGCGCCGAGGTTGACATCGTGCAAGGTGGGAACCCCTTCTCAGGAGAGGCGCCCCCAGCGGACGAGTCCGGGCTAGGCGGTACGAACCGAGGGGCGCAAGGAACAGGGCGGACGGATGGCCGCGTACGTGCGGCGTGGGGCCAGGGCAGACATTCGGCGTTCTCCTTTCACTCGCTCGGACGGCGCTGAACGTAGGGGAAGCAGGCGCCTGAAGCCAATGATTTTCCGGTGGACGCCAGGTGGCGTATGCGACGAGACCGGCGGGTACGACCTCGGTGAGTTGCCAAGGAGGGACATGCTGCTGTGACCACGCTGGTCGTAGAACGCCCGGGGATCGATCACCTGGGCCGTGATTGCACCGTTCGCGAACTGGTCGCGTCGGTGATCCGGACCGCGACCGCCGAGCTCATGACCCGTGAATCCGCGCTCCGGGAGAATGGCGATCCGGAGGACGTCCACAAGACGCGGGTCGCCACGCGCCGGTTGCGGGCGCAGCTGCGGACCCTCCGCCCGGTCCTGCAGCGGCCATGGGTTGACGACGTGAACCGCGAGCTGAAGTGGCTGGCCGCCGTCCTCGGCCGGATACGTGACGCCGACGTGCTTTTCGAAGCGCTCCAGCGCCAGGTGCGGACCCTTCCCGAAGCCGACGTGGCACCGGCCCGGGCGTTGATCGCCCGCCTGTTGACGGCGCGCGAGGCGGCCAACGCCGACCTGCTGGTGGCGTTGCAGAGTGATCGCTACCGGGCGCTGGTCGTCCGCCTCGACGCCGCCGGCGACGCCCCGCCGATGGGCGCCGGCGACGGCCGGGCCGATGCCGCAGCCCGGTCGGTGCTGCCATCGCTCGTCGCCCAGCCGTGGCGCGGGCTGCACAAGCGAGTGCGAGCGCTCGGGGGCGATCCGAGCGACGAGTCGCTCCACGAGGTTCGCAAGCGGGCCAAGAAGCTCCGCTACAGCAGCGAGACCGCCGTGCCCGTGATGGGCAAGCCCGCGAAGCGACTGGCTACGGCGGCCGAACGGTTGCAGTCGGTCCTGGGTGAGGTTCACGATGCCGCCACGGCCGAGACCTGGTTGCGCCACGAGATCCTGGCGGACGGCGGTCTCTCGGTGGCGCTGGTGGGGGGCGAGCTGATCGAACGGGAACGGCGGCGCCACCAGGCCAACCGGAAACGGTGGCCCAAGGCGTGGAAGAAGGCCCAGAAGAAGTCCTTGCGGCGGTGGCTTCACGGCGGCGGCCACTAGCTCGACCTCGTCGGACGACCCGGCGGTTTGACCCGGTTCCCAGCGGGGGAGTTATCCGGTGATGCTCCGCCGGTGGCTGGCCCTGTGGTGCCTCGCCTTCGGCGTGTGGGTCGTCCTGTCGTGGACGAAGACGGCCGAGCAGCTGATTGTCGGCGCCGCAGCCGCCGCCATCGTCGCCACCGCCTGCGCTCCCCTGGGGCCGGTCGCCGCGCCCTGGTCGCTGTTGCACCCCCGCCGGTTGCTGGCCACCGGGCGCACGGCGTTGTGGGCCCTGGGCCAGATCGTTCGGGCCAACCTCTCCCTCTCGCGGCGCATCTGGGCGCCCAGCCGGCCCCTCCGGCCAGGGATGGTGATCGTGGCATCGGGAATGGACGCCGAAGGTGAGTGGGCGGCCGCAGGGCTGGTCACGTCGCTGATCGTCGACAACCAACTGGTCGATCTGGATCGACGGCAACACGAGATGCTCTTTCACACCGTCTGGGTCGACACGCTCGAGCCAGACGAGATCCGGGCCCAGGTCAATGGCCCGGTGGAGGATCACATCAAGGCGATCAGCGGGCCGTGACCACGATCTATGGGGCGATCTGCCTGGCCGAGATCGTGGTCATGGTCCCGTTGTTCGTCCGGCTGGCGAAAGGGCCCACGGTGTCGGATCGCATCGTGGCCTTGAACACCATCTCGACCCAGGCGGCGCTGGCCGTGTTGTTCTTCGCCGCCTTCGCCCAACGGCCCATCTACCTCGACCCGGCGCTGTGGCTGTGCTCCTTCAGTTATCTGGGCACGATCGTGTGGGCCCGCTTCCTCGAGCGGGGATTGCTTTGAGAAACGCCGTCGTCGTCGCTCTGGCCGTCATCGGCGTCGGCTTCTCGTTCAGCGGGGCCGTCGGGATACTCCGCATGCCCGACCTGTACACGCGTATCCAGTGCTCCTCGAAGACGATCACCATGGGCGCCCTCCCGGTTCTCGTCGCCCTGGTCGTCGCCGAGGGCCCCCTCTCCACCTACGGCAGCCGGACGCTCCTGGTGGCGGTCCTGCTGCTGAGCGTCAACCCGCTGGCGTCGCACGCGTTGGCCCGGGCGGCCTACAAGCGAGGCGTGCCGATGTGGTCCGGGTCGGTGGTCGACCAGGGGGCGGAGCGTCGCCTGCAAGACAGCGATCCGGGCGGCGAATAAGTGTTCTGGGCCATCGACTATCTGTGCCTGGCCGGAGTCCTGGCCAGCGCCCTGGCGGCGGTGCGCATCCGCAATCTGAACGGGTCGGTCATGGCCCTGTCGGCCATGGGGACCATCCTCAGCCTGCTGTTCATCGTCCTCGGAGCCCCCGATGATGCCCACTCCGAGGTCGTCGTCGGAGCCATCGCCTTGCCCACGCTTTATCTCATCGCCATCGGCAAGGTGCGCGCCCACGTCACCGACGACTCCGAGGATCTCGGGGAAGTGGGGGAGGGGCGATGAACGACCTCCCCGAGGTCGTCGAGCACGAACCCAGCCATCGCCGGGCCGTGGGCGTGCTCGTGGCGGCGGCCGTGGGGGGCGTCCTGACCATCGCGGTCCTCGCGTTGCCGCGAGAGAACGCGCCGCTGCCGGGCATCGCCCGTTATGCCATGACGGTGGCCCTGCCGAAGTGGCACACGACCGAGCCGGTCAGCGAGATCGTGTACGGCACGCGGGGGTTCGACACCTTCGGTGAGACCTTTCTCCTGCTGGCCGCAGTCGTGGGCACGACGACCATCACCCGGCGGCGGGAGCGCCGGCGAGGGTTCATCGGCGAAGAGCTGGCGGGTTGGCGCGAACAACGCCGTATCGGCGAGTCGCCCGCCGCCGAGGGCGACGAGGAGGCGGAGGCCCGTCAGGCCGACGCCTGGGAGCAGGGGCCGGCGCCGCACCCGGCGACGCCCGACGAGACGCCACTGGGCACGCCGGGACCAGAGACGGCGGCCGCCATGACCGTGGTCGTCCGGGCGTCGGTGCGGGCGATCGCGCCCGTGCTGTTGATGGCCGGCCTGTACCTCGCCGCCTGGGGGTACTCGCCGGGAGGTGGTTTTCCGGCCGGAGCGGTGCTGCTCGGCGTCGTCCTGTTCGTCTACGTCGGTTACGGGTACCGCCGGGTGGAGCGTGTCATCCGTCCGGATCTGGTCGAGACGCTCGAGCTGTTCGGCGCCTTGGCCATTGTTGCCATCGAAGTGCTGGGGCTGGTCCTGAAGGGATCGTTCTCGGCCAGCTTCCTGCCGCTCGGGGCGGTCGGCACCATTCGCAGCGGCGGGATCCTCCCGGCATTCTCCGACGCCGAGTTCATCGAAGTCGGCACCGGCCTGACCTTGGCGGTATTCGGCTTGCTCGGGATGAGCAACGACTGGAGCCGGGACCAGGGCGAATCGGGCGCAGACGCATCAGCCGGCGCTGACCCCCCTTTTCCCAAATCCGGCCCCTCAACGTGATCGTCGGCAACTACCTGGCCGGGGTAGCGCTGTTTTGCATCGGGCTGTACGCCGTGTTGACGAAACGCAACCTCGTCAAGATCGTCATGGGCCTTTCGCTGATGGAAGCCTCGACCTACCTGTTGCTGCTGTCGTTCGCCTACCGGGCTCATTCGACGGCGCCGGTCCTCCTCAATCCGCCCAGCGGTCAGACCCCCGAACAGCTGGCCCAGGGTCGGGTGGCGGATCCGGTCCTGCAGAACATCTGCCTCACCGCCATCGTCATCGGCATCGCCGTGACCGGTGTCTTCCTGGCCGTCACCGTCCGCATCGCCCAGCACTACCGGTCGATCGACTCCGACCAGATCCGGGCGATGCGGGGTTGACGGGTCGGTGAGCACCGCCGGGCTGGCGGCCCTCCTCCCGCTCCCGGTC
>JAUTXM010000278.1 GCA_030838025.1 Acidimicrobiaceae bacterium | reverse complement strand
ACCCCCGCCGATTGCTGCGGCGCCCCGGCCGCGGCCAGCTTCCAGAGCGCACCGGTGGCGGCGCTGCGGCCCCACGCCCCTTCCACGTCGACCGCCGAGGCGGCCAGATGCAGGGCCGCCAGCTCGTCCTCGGCCAGGCCGGGGTCGGGCAGCTGATAGCGGTCACGGGGGATGCGGTAGCCGGTCGCCCCCTCAGGCCGGGTCTGGTCCAGCGGCTCGAGCACCAGCGGCATGCCCATCTGACGGAGCACGTCCTTGTCGCGCTCGAAGTTCCGCCGGAACGAGTCGTCGTCGTCGGAATAGCCCCCGACCCGGACCCGCAGGTCTTCGCGGCTCAAGGGCTGGCGGGCGTCGAGCAAGGCGGCAACAAGATTGACCAGCCGCTCCAACCGCTCCACGCCCCGAGCCTACCGACCTGGCGGCCCCAAGCGTCTCCTCCCGTGCCTTCTCGTTCCCTTTCATTCCTGAGGTGGCAGATCGCCACCGGCCGCCCTCAGCCGCTCCAGGCGCTCCAGTCGTTGCTTGCCCAAGGCGACCAGCGGCCGACCGAGCCGATATCCGTGCGAATCCGTCGACCCGGCTGGGACCGCGAACCGGGAGGCATTTTCCCAGGTCGATGTTTTTACAGGGACGCGATGAGTTTCTCGACTCGTTCGTCGCGGGATTTGAACGGGTCCTTGCACAGGACCGTCCGCTGCGCCTGGTCGTTCAGCTTCAGGTGGACCCAGTCGACGGTGAAGTCACGGCGCCGTTCCTTGGCCTTGCGGATGAACTCGCCTCGCAGCCGGGCCCGAGTCGTCTGGGGGGGCTCGTCGATGGCGATGTCGATCTCGGCGTCGGTGCACACCCGCTCGACCAGCCCCTTGGCCTGCATCAGGTAGTACAGCCCCCGGCCCCGGCTGACGTCGTGGTACTGGAGGTCCATGAGCGCCACCTTGGGATGGGTCAAGGGCAGGTCGTTCTTCTGGCGGTATCCCTCGATCAGACGGTGCTTGATGACCCAGTCGCACTCCCGGTCGAGGGTGAACGGGTCCTTGTCGATCTGGGTCAGACAGTGCTCCCACATGTCGAGCGCCTGGTCCTCGAGCGGTGATAGCCCCTTCTTCTCCTGATACCGCCGGGCCCGGTTGAGGTACTCCGACTGGATGTCGAAGGCGCTGGCCTCCCGGCCGTTGGCCAGCCTGACCCGCCGCTTGCACGTGGTGTCGTGGCTGATCTCGCGGATGGCCCGGATGGGGTTCTCCAACGTCATGTCCCGCAGCACCACCCCCGGGTCCTCCAGCATGCGCAACAGGATCGAGGTGGCGCCCACCTTCAAGAAGGTGGCGTACTCGCTCATGTTGGAGTCGCCCACGATGACGTGCAGGCGCCGGTACTTCTCGGCGTCGGCGTGGGGCTCGTCACGGGTGTTGATGATGGGGCGGCTGCGGGTGGTCGCCGACGAAACGCCCTCCCAGATGTGCTCGGCCCGCTGGCTGATGCAGTACATGGCGCCCCGGGCGGTCTGGAGCACCTTGCCCGCCCCGGCGTAGATCTGGCGGGACACGAAGAACGGGATCAGCACCTCGGCGTAGTGCCCGAAATCGTCGCGCCGGCTGGTCAGGTAGTTCTCGTGGCAGCCGTAGGAGTTGCCGGCCGAGTCGGTGTTGTTCTTGAACAGGAAGATGACGCCCCGGATGCCCTCCTCCCGCAGCCGGGCCTCGGCCGAGACGACGAGGTGCTCCAGGATCCGCTCGCCCGCCTTGTCGTGCACCACCAGGTCGTGGATGGAATCGCACTCGGGCGTGGCGTACTCGGGGTGGCTGCCCACGTCGAGGTACAGCCGGGCGCCGTTCTCCAGGAAAACATTGGAGGACCGGCCCCAGCTCACCACCCTGCGAAAGAGGTAGCGCGCCACCTCGTCGGGGCTCAGCCGCCGCTGGCCGCGGAGGGTGCAGGTGACCCCGTATTCGTTCTCCAGGCCGAAGATGCGACGGTCCATGACTAACGCACGCTACCTTGACTGGTGATGCCCGGGGCCAACATGGTGCACCTTCGGACAGTTAATACGGCCTTTCACGCCCGGGTCATCGCGGCCCGTCTGGGCGCCGATGGCATCCCGACCCAGCTCCAGGGAGCGGTCGACGGCCCCTACCCGCTGGGCGACATTTCGGTCTGGGTGGCCCGGGAGGACGCCGACTCGGCCAAGGAGCTCCTGCTGGCCGACGAGGTGGAAGCGGCGTTCGACCTTCCCGACGAGGGCGAGCCGTGGGAGGACCGGGCCCGGCGGCCGGTGCTCCTCGGGCTGACCCGCCACCAGCTGCTCGCCGTCTTCGGCATCGCGGTGCTGCTGTGGTCGGCGGCGCTGGCCCGGATCCTCGCCTGACTCTTGCCCGGGCCGCGAGTGCCTGGGGGGCCGCTCTCCGGCATCACCGTCGTCGACCTCTCCCGCGTGCTGGCGGGCCCGTACTGCACCATGATGCTGGCCGACCTGGGCGCCCGGGTGATCAAGGTCGAGCGCCCCGACGGCGACGACGCCCGCCAGATGGGGCCGTTCATCGACGGGACCTCGGCCTACTTCGCCTCCGTCAACCGGGGCAAGGAGTCCATTGTCCTCGACCTGCTGGTGCCGTCGGATCGCTCGGTGTTCGAGGCGCTGCTCGACGGCGCCGATGTGCTGGTCGAGAACTTCCGGCCGGGCGTGCTCGAGCGGCTGGGATATGGCTGGGAAAAGGTGGCCGTGCGCTGGCCGGGCCTGGTGCTCGCTTCGGTGTCGGGGTTCGGCCAGACCGGGCCGTATTCCGATCGCCCGTCCTATGACATGGTGGCCCAGGCGATGGGCGGGATCATGAGCATCACCGGCCCGCCCGGGGGTGACCCGGTCCGGGTGGGCAGTTCGATCGGGGATTTGGCGGCCGCCTTGTTCTGCGCCGTCGGGGTGGTCAGCGCGTTGTTCGAACGGCGCGTGTCGGGGGTCGCCCGCCACGTGGACGTGTCCATGCTGGACAGCCAGGTGGCACTGCTGGAGAACGCCATCGTGCGCTATGGCGCCTCGGGCGTCGTGCCCGGGCCGCTCGGGGCGCGGCACCCGTCGATCACGCCGTTCGGCGTGTTTCGGGCCGCTTCGGGGACGCGGTTGGTGATCGCGGCGGGCAATGACGAGATCTTCGGCCGGTTGTGCCGGGTGCTGGAGCTGGCCGACGTGGCGCGGGATGAGCGTTTCTCGACCAACGAGTCGCGGTGCCTGCACGAGATGGAGTTGGAAGGGCTGCTGGAGGCCGCCCTGGCGGCCCGCCCGGCCGACGAGTGGCTGGTGGTGTTCGAGAAGGCGCGGGTGCCGTGCTCCCCCATCAACGACGTGGCCGCGGTCCTGGCCGACCCGCAGGTGGCGGCCCGCCGGATGATCATCACGCTGGACGACTCGGGTTCGCCGGGCGCGGGTTCGCCGGGTTCGCCGGGTTCGCCGGGCGCGGGTTCGGGGTCTTCGTCGGGTTCGCCGGGTGCGGAGTCGCCGGGTTCGCCGGGTGCGGAGTCGCCGGGTTCGCCGGATTCGGGTTCGGCGGCCATCGCCGGGTTGCGGGTGGCGGGCAACCCCATCAAGTTGAGCGGCGTCGAAGATCCCACGACTCGCCCCGGGGCGCCGGGTTTGGACGCCGACCGGGACACGATCCTGGCGGAACTCGGGATACACAGAAGGGAGAGAGCCATGGCAACTGACGTCAGCGCGTCGTTTGAGGTCACCAGCTGGAACGAGGAGCCCTTCGACCAGCGAGCCGACGGTGCCAAGTTGACGACCGCGACGGTGACGAAGTCCTACTCGGGCGACATCGAGGGTGACTCGGTCACGGAGTGGCTGATGGCCTACGCCGAGGACGGCTCGGCATCGTTCGTTGGCGTGGAACGCATCGATGGCACCGTTGGGGCGCGGCGCGGGACGATGGTCGTCCGCCATGTGGGCAGCTTCGAGGGCGGCGCCGCTACCGCCGAGCTGACGGTCGTGGCGGGGTGCGGCACCGGCGAACTGGCGCAGGCCACCGGACGCGGCGACTTCCTGGCCGATCCGGCAGGAAAGGTGCAGCTCGAGCTCGAGTTCGGCTGAG
>JAUTXM010000221.1 GCA_030838025.1 Acidimicrobiaceae bacterium | reverse complement strand
AAGATGGACTTGGGAAAGGGGTTGGGCTTCTGGAAGACCATCCCGATGCGCCGTCGCACCTCGATCGGGTCGACCTTGGGGTGGTACAGATCCTCGCCGTGAAACGTGATCCGGCCGTCGATGCGGGTGCCCGGGATCAGGTCGTTCATCCGGTTGAAGCACCGCAGCAGGGTGCTCTTGCCGCACCCCGACGGACCGATGAGGGCGGTGATTTCCCGCGGCCGGATGTCCATCGACACGTTGCGGACCGCTCGGTAGGAGCCGTAGTAGAAGCTGAGGTCCTGGACGGAAAAGACCGGATCCGTGGCGTCGGACGCTTCGACCTCGTCGCGCCCCGCGCCCACTTCGGGCTTCCTGCTCAGCCCCGTCGTGAGGCCGGTGGGATCGATCACTGTGGTGTCGTCGGGCATTTCCCTTACCTTTGGCCATCACGTGGGGTGGCGTGCCGGTGTGCGGCCTTGCCAGGATCATTCTTGCGGTCCCCAGGGTGATACAAATCGACTTCGTCGGGAAACGCCACCGCAAACGGCGTCGGTCTCGTGATGTTAAGGCGTCGTTCATCCGCCGTTCACCTGGACCTCGTTGCGGCGTTACCCGCAGTTTCTAGGTTCGTCGCTGTCCAAACCTGGAGGTCCCCGTATGTCCACAGTGCCGGCCCAACGAGGCCGTCGTCAGCGGATGCTGGCCGTCACGGCCGTCGCCACCTTGGCTTTGGTGGCCGGGGCCTGCGGCGGGTCCAAGTCGACGACGTCGACCACGACGCCGGCGGGGGGTGCCACCACGACGACCATCAAGCTGGCGCCCGCCACGCTGAATGGCTCGGGATCGACCTTCCAGCTGGCGTTCGACCAGGAAGCGGTCACCCAGTTCCACTCGTTGCACTCCAGCGTCAACGTGACCTACGGCGGGGGTGGGTCGAGCAAGGGCTTGACCGACCTGCAGAACAAGTTGGTCCAGTACGCGGGCACCGACGCGCCCATCAAGGACTACGGACCCTATGGCGGCGCCACCGCGGTGCTGTACTTCCCGACCGTGGCCGCGCCCATCACCGTTTCCTACAACGTGAGCGCCGTGAGCAAGACCCTGGTGTTCAGCGGAGCCACCCTGGCCAAGATCTTCGCGGGCAAGATCACCACCTGGAACGATCCCGCCATCGCGGCTGACAACACCGGCGTCACCCTGCCGCGCACCAAGATCACCGCGGTGCACCGCTCGGACGGCTCGGGGACCACCCACAACTTCACCCTCTATCTGGGCAAGGCCGATCCGACCGACTGGACCTACGGCAACTCGACGACGTTCCCGACCACGCTTGGCGGCGCCACCGGCAACGGCAACCAGGGCGTCGCCCAAACGGTCCAGTCCACCGACGGTGGCATCGGCTATGTCGATTTCGCCACTGCCCAGGCCGCCAGCCTGAAGGTGGCGTCGATCAAGAACAGCACCGGCCAGACCATTGCCCCCACTCTGCAGGGTGCCTCGGCCGCGGTGGCCGCGGCGCAGATCAATCCCGACCTGACCTACGACCCGACCGACGCCTCGGCGGCCGCCGCTTACCCGATCACGTCACCGACGTGGGTGGTCACCTACAAGACCCAGACCGACCACAACACCGGCTTGGCGCTCAAGGCGTTCCTCTCGTTCCTCCTGACAACGGGGCAGACGTCGGTGGCGCAGTCCACCGGGTACGCCGCCCTCCAGGGCGACCTGCTCACGAAGTCTCGGGCGCAGCTCGACGCGCTGGTCATCCCGTAGTGGGGCAGCCGGTTCCGACCGGTGTCCCCGCCGATGTCACCGGCGCCCGCAGTAGCCTCGACGGCGCACGCGACGGCAGGGGTTCGTCGCCGTCGCGTGGCACGTTCGTCACGTTTCGTCACGTTCGTCAACCCATGGGCTTGGGAGCGCCGCCGATGACTGCCACCGCGATCCACCCGCAGCCCCCGGCGCCACCCCCTGCCCCACCGACGCTGAGCGCCGGCGGTCCCCGCGTCGCCGACAAGACCTTCCGGGTCGTCACGCTGGCGTGCGGCCTGGCCGTCCTGGCGATCCTGGCGCTGATCGCCATCTTCACGACCAACAAGGCCATGCCCGCCTTCCGCTCCGAAGGCCTCGGATTCTTCACCAGCCGCAACTGGAACCCGTCGCCGGCGACGGGCGCTCCCCACTTCGGTGGCCTGGCGTTCATCTACGGCACCCTTGGGATCTCGTTGATCGCCCTGGTGATCGCGGTGCCCGTCAGCTTGGGTATGGCCCTGTTCCTGAGCGAGGTCGCGCCCCGCCGGCTTCGCCTCCCCGTCGTCTACGTGCTCGACCTGATGGCGGCCATCCCGTCGGTCGTGTTCGGCCTCTGGGGGATCCTGGCCCTCCAGAAGCCGCTCGGCCATTTCTACGGGCGGGTGTCGAACATCTTCGCCGGCGTCCCCCTCCTCGACCGAATCTTCCGGGGGTCCTCGGGCCGGAGCTTCTTCACCGCCGGGCTGATCGTGGCCATGATGATCACCCCGATCATCACCTCCTTGACCCGTGAGGTGTTCGCCACCGTGCCCGCGGCCCAGAAGGAGGCGGCCCTGGCGTTGGGCGCGACCCGCTGGGAGATGATGCGCTCGTCGATCCTCGGCTACGGCCGCTCGGGCGTCGTCGGTGCGGTCATGCTCGGCCTGGGCCGGGCGATGGGCGAGACCATCGCGGTGGCGCTGGTGATCGGTTCGGTCCCGTCGATCACGTTGAGCCTGTTCCACCCCGGCGACGCCATGGCGGCGGTCATCGCCAACCAGTTCGGCGAGTCGTCGGGGACCTTCCAAGCGGCGCTGATCGGCCTCGGCGTGGTGTTGTTCGCCATCACGATCGTGATCAACATGGTCGCCCGGGCGTTCGTGACCCGCGCCGAGCGGGCATTGGGGACGACATGAGCGTCGACACCCCGGCCCCGCCCTCGTCGGCCACGTCGCCGTCGCTGCTGACGTCGTCGATCGCGCCGGGGCGGAGGTTCCGCAATCGGTTGGCCACCGCCGTCATCTTCCTGACCGTTGCCCTCGCGGCCATACCGCTGCTGCTGCTCGTCGTGTACGTGGTGCAGCGGGGTGCGCCCGCGATCAGCTGGAAATTCCTGACCAAACCGATCCCCCCGCCGCTGCGCAAGGGGCCGGGTATGGCACCGGCCATCGTCGGGACGCTGGTCATCACGTTCTGGGCCGCGGCCATCGCCATCCCGCTCGGGATACTGGGCGCCATCTATGTCACCGAGTACGGGGCGGGCAACCACCTGGCCCGGGTGATCCGTTTCATGAGCGACGTCATGGCCGGTGTTCCGTCCATCGTGATGGGCCTGTTCGTCTTCACCGCCTTCACGCTGAAGACCCACAAGTTCACCGGCCTGGGTGGGTCGCTGGCCCTCGCCTGTTTGATGTTGCCGATCGTGATCCGCTCCACCGAGTCGATGCTGGCGCTCGTGCCCCGGGAGTTGCGCGAGGCCAGCTACGCCCTGGGCACGACGAAATCGCGGACCGTCCTCACCGTGGTCATGCCGGCCGCGCTTCCGGGCATCACCAGTGGGTGCCTGCTGGCCATTGCCCGGGCGGCGGGGGAGACCGCGCCGTTGCTGTTCACCATC
>JAUTXM010000165.1 GCA_030838025.1 Acidimicrobiaceae bacterium | reverse complement strand
GAGGCCGGCTCCGGCTCCGGCTCGGGCTCTGGCGCGGCGGACGCGGACGCGGACGTGCCGGCAATGACCCGCTACCAGGTGTTGATCGGGGAGCGGCCCAACGGCGAGCACGCCGAGTTCCTGAAGGGCCATGAGCCCTCCGTCTTGGGTTCGGTCGGGGACCGGTACTACTACGACGCGGTCGTCGATCCGGAGCTGGCCTTGGCCTGGCTTCGCGTCGTCACCGACGGATCGCTGAGCGCGGAGCGAGTCCGGCCCGTCAACGCCGAGCAGTCCAACACCTCGTTGGTGTTCGACGACAAGCTGATCGCCAAGTTGTTCCGCCGGCTGCACGAAGGGCCCAACCCCGACGTGGTGGTGACCGAGGCGCTGGCCGGGGTGGGTTTCGCCCATGTGGCCCAACCGGCCGCGGTCTGGCGCAAGGACGGCACCGACCTGGCGTTCGTCCAGCAGTTCCTGGCCGGGGGGACCGAGGGATGGGCGCTGGCACTCACCTCGCTGCGCGACCTGTACTCCTTCCGGTGCGAGTCCCCGGGTGAGGCGGGTGGCGACTTCGCCCACGAGGCCTCCCGGCTCGGCCAAGTCACCGGTGAGATGCACCTGGCAATGGCCGAAGCCTTCAACGTCGACCGCGACGAGTTCCGAGAAGTCGGTTGGCCCGCCATCCTCTCCGAGATCGAGGAACAGCTCCGGTCCGTGGTCGGGGCGGCGTTCTCCGGTTCCGGCGAGGGGCTGATGGAAGCGCTGCGGGCCGTGACCGACCCGGGACCGGCCATCCGGGTCCACGGCGACTACCACCTGGGCCAGGTCATGCGAACCGACGCCGGCTGGTTTGTGCTCGACTTCGAGGGCGAGCCCGCCCGTGCCATGTCCGAGCGGCTGGCGTTCACCTCGCCGTTCAAGGACGTCACCGGCATGCTGCGTTCGTTCCACTACGCGGCCCGCTTCGCGTTGCTCGAGCGGGAGCGCCACGAGCAGGAGGAGCTGCTCCCCCAGGCCGAGCGCTGGGAGCAGCACAACCGTCAGGCCTTCCTGGACGGCTACTTCGGGACACCTGGCATCGGGGCGCTGCTGCCCGAGCGACCAGAGGTGCGCCAGGCGGTCTCGTTGGCCCTCGAACTGCAGAAGGCGCTGTACGAGTTGGCCTACGAGCAGGCCTACCGCCCGACCTGGACCGCCATCCCGACCGAAGCCATCAACCGAATCCTCGCAGGGTCCTACCACGGGCCGGCGGGGTAGAGAGGAGAGCATGGCTGACTCCACCGACCAGATCGCGTCCGCCCCGGCGTCGGGGCCGGGGCCGGGGCCGGCGCCCGCGTCCGCGCCCGCCGGCAGCCTGGCAGCCCCGGCGGCAGGCAGCGCGGCCGAACCCTTCGAACTCGAGCTCATCTCCGCCGGTGAGCACGGCGACCCGCACCGGGTGCTCGGGCTCCACGACGGCGTTGTCCGGGCCTACCGCCCCGATGCCCTGGCCATGCGGATCGTCCCGGTGGACATCGCCACCGAAGCGGCGCAGGGCGAGGCCGTGCAGATGACCCGGATCCACCCCGCGGGGATCTATGAGGGCCCGGTTCCCGCGGGGACCGACCACTACCACCTGGAGGCCGATTACGGCCAACCCGGTTTTGTCACCACGTTCAGCTTCCACGACCCCTACCGCGCCTGGCCGACCCTGGGCGAGTTGGACCTCCACCTGCTGGGCGAGGGTCGCCACCACCGGCTGTGGACGGTACTCGGGGCCCACCCCCGGGTCCACCAGGGCGTGGCCGGGGTCTCGTTCGCAGTGTGGGCCCCCAACGCCCATGCGGCGCGGGTCGTGGGCGACTGGAACTTCTGGGACGGCCGGCTTCACCCGATGCGATCGCTTGGCTCCTCGGGCGTCTGGGAGCTCTTCATCCCCGGCGTCGAGCCGGGGGCCCGGTACAAATACGAGCTGGTCACGCCCGACCGCCACCTGTCGCTCAAGGCCGACCCGATGGCGTTCGCCAGCGAGGTTCCGCCCGGAACGGCCAGCATCATCGCCCATCCCCCCGCGCACCAGTGGTCGGAGGGCGACGCTTCATGGCGGGCCGAGCGCGACCGGCAGCGACCCCATGAACGGCCCCTCTCGGTGTACGAGGTGCACCTCGGATCATGGCGGTGGGCCGAGGACAACGGCCGCTGGCGCCCGCTCACCTACCGGGAGCTCGCCGAGCAACTCCCCGAGTACGTGGCCGATCTTGGGTTCACCCACGTCGAATTCCTGCCGGTGGCCGAGCATCCCTTCGGGGGGAGCTGGGGCTATCAGGTGTCGGCGTATTACGCCCCCACGGCTCGCTACGGAAGCCCCGACGATTTTCGCGCCCTGGTCGACGCACTGCACCAACGAGGCGTCGGCGTCATCGTGGATTGGGTCCCGGCCCACTTCCCCCGCGACGAGTTCGCCCTGGCCCGCTTCGACGGGACCGCGCTGTACGAGCACGAGGACCCCCGCCGGGGCACCCAGCCCGACTGGGGGACGCTGGTGTTCAACTTCGGCCGCAACGAGGTCCGCAACTTCCTGGTGGCCAACGCCTTGTTCTGGCTGAGCGAGTACCACATCGACGGGCTGCGAGTCGATGCCGTGGCGTCGATGCTGTACCTCGATTACTCCCGCAAGGAGGGCGAGTGGCTCCCGAACATCTTCGGTGGCCGGGAGAACCTCGAAGCGGTGGCGTTCCTCAAGGAGACCAACGAAGCGGTGTACGGCGAGCAGCCCTCGGCGCTCATGATCGCCGAGGAGTCGACCGCGTGGCCGGCCGTCTCACGGCCCACGTACCTCGGCGGCCTCGGGTTCGGATTCAAGTGGAACATGGGGTGGATGCACGACACCTTGTCGTACTTCGCCCGGGACCCCCTGTTTCGCCGCTACCACCAGCACGAGTTGACCTTCGGGCTCATCTACGCCTGGACGGAGAACTTCGTTCTGCCCCTGTCGCACGACGAGGTCGTGCACATGAAGGGTTCCCTGCTGACCAAGATGCCGGGCGACCGCTGGCAGCAGCTGGCCAATCTGCGGGCGTTGTTCGGCTGGATGTGGGCCCATCCGGGCAAGCAGCTGGTGTTCATGGGCGGCGAGCTGGCCGAGGAACGGGAGTGGTCACATGACCGCAGCCTCGAATGGGACAAGCTGGGCGACCCCGGCCACGCCGGTGTCCACGCCGTGGTCCAAGCGCTCAACCGGCTCTACCGCGAACGGCCGGCACTGTGGCAACGCGATTTCACCGGCGACGGATTCCGCTGGATCGACGCCACCGACACTGACAACAGCGTGCTGTCGTTCCTTCGTAGTGGCGCCGACGATTCGGTGCTGGCCTGCATCGCCAACTTCACACCGGTGCCGCACGTCGGCTACCGAGTGGGGCTGCCACGCCCCGGCCGGTGGCGGGAAGTGCTCAACACCGACGCCACGTACTTTGGCGGCAGCGGGATGGGCAACGCCGGTGAGGTGATCGCCACACCGACGGCCTGGCACGGCTTGCCGGCTTCGGCCGATGTGACCCTGCCGCCCCTCTCGGTCATCTGGTTGGAACCGTCTCCTTAGTCCGTCGTGTCCCGCGGCCTGTCAGACGAAGGAAATTGCTGCCGAGATGACCTTTTGGATCACGCCCTGACGTGAGATATGGCCGTGTTCCACGTATCCTCCATCACGTGGCTGACAAGCCCACAGCTGTTCATGCCAAGAATCGGTCGGGCCGGTCAACTCTGATCATCGGCCTGGTGGTGGTGGCCGTTGTCGCGGCAGGTGCCGCCACGTTCTACGCCGTCAGCAGTTCGTCGTCCTCGGGTGGCGGCAGCGCCGCCGGGCAGACTTCGACCCCACCGACGACGGAGGCCGTGTCGTTGCTGGTCCAGCCGCCGGACGGGTCGACCAACGTGGCCTTGGACACGATCGTGAGCGTGACTGCCACGACGGGGCGCATCCATGGCGTGACCGTGGCGTCGACCGACGGCAAGGGGATCGACGGGTCGGTCAATGCCGACGGCACGGCGTGGCGTTCGACGGGCAGCTTGGCCCTGAAGACCGACTACACCATCACCGTCGATGCCAACATGCCCAGCGGCAAGGCGACGCAGCGGGTGACACATTTCAAGTCGCTGGTGCCCTCGGCGACGCTCGGGTTGACGGTGGCGCCGGCCGACGGCCTCACGGTCGGCATCGCCCAGCCCATCGTGCTGCGGTTCGACCATCCGGTGGTCAACAAGGACGCCTTGATGTCGACATTGCAGGTGACCGCGTCGCCTCCCATCAGTGGCGGGTGGCACTGGTTCAGCACCAGGGAGCTCCACTTCCGGCCCCAGAAGTACTGGCCGTCGGGTGAGAAGGTGACCGTCAAGGCGAATCTGGACGGGTTCAACGCCGGCAACGGCGTCTGGGGCGCGGCCAACACCAGCGCCAGCTTCACGGTCGGCGATGCCCATGTTTCCACCGTCAACGTCCAGACCCACGAGATGTCGGTCACCAGCAATGGGGCCGTGGTGGCGACCTATCCCATCAGCGCCGGGCGCAGCAAGTACCCGACCATGGGTGGCATCCACATCGACCTGTACCGCCAGCAGGACGTTCACATGGTGTCGGCGACGGTCGGGATCCCGGTCAACTCGCCCGACGGCTACGACGAGCACGTGTTCTGGAACGTCAACATCTCCGATGGCGGCGAGTTCGTGCACGCCGCCCCGTGGTCGACCGGCGCGCAGGGAAACAGCAACGTGTCACACGGGTGCGTCAACCTCAGCCCGACCAATGCCAAGTCGTTCTATTCGTTCAGCCGGATCGGCGACGTGATCGAAGTGGTCGGCTCACCTCGAGGCCCCGACCTGGGCGACCACGGGACCATGGACTGGAACACGCCCTGGGCCAGCTGGACCCCAGCCACCATCTGACCCCTTTTGGTCCGGTGAGCGCGCCGGTTTGGCCGACCTGGCGGCCGCGGATGAGCTGACTACCGTCGTTTCCAGGGAGAAAACGTGCTGTCAGGGCAGCAACGTGTCTCCACGGTTGGCGGGAACGAGGCCGCCGCCGAGGCCGCCTTCTTCGTCCTAGTCTTCGTCGCGGGGGCGCAGGAGGATGGCACCGGCGGCGAGGCCGAGCGCCGTGGCAATGAGGAGACCGGCGGTCGCGCCTGCAGCCAGCGGGCCGTCGGGAAGGGCCGCTCGGATGATGAGCAACGGGACGGTAAAGCCGATGCTGGCCAAGGCACCGACACCAACGCGGTGGCGGCGGTCGAGGCGAGGGGCGTAGCCGGGTCCGGCCACACGGGTGACGGCGGACGTTGCCGCCGCGATGGCCAGCGGCTTGCCCACCACACGGGCGACCACGACGGCGACCAGTAGCCGGAGCGCCGTGGGCGAGCCGAGTCCCGACCCGACCAACCGAAGGCCGACGTTGGCCAGGGCGAACAGCGGGAGGATCGCCAGGTTGACCAACGGCTCGAGCGACCGTTCACCGCGGCTCTGGTCACCCTGAAGCGGCGCCAGGCAAACGCCGACCGCGACTCCAACCACGGCTGGTTCGACGTCGGCGTGGACAAATGCCCACCAGGCCAGCGCGCCCAGCACCACGTAGGCCCACGCAGGCATATGCAGG
Organism: Acidimicrobiaceae bacterium; assembly: GCA_030838025.1. Classification (GTDB taxonomy): domain Bacteria; phylum Actinomycetota; class Acidimicrobiia; order Acidimicrobiales; family Palsa-688; genus JALYXV01. The sequence goes on along the minus strand of JAUTXM010000165.1, from coordinate 802 downwards.
CGGCTTTGGATCAGCCCCATGGCGGCGAGGCACGCCAGTCCCGCCACCAGCGGGACCCAGGCCACGTCGGCGCTGTAGAACGCCACCAGAATGACGACCGATCCGATGTCGTCGGCCACCGCCAGCGTCAGCAGGAACACACGGGCGCGACCCGATCCCTTCGGGGCGACGAGCGCCAGGGCCCCCAGGGCGAAGGCCACGTCGGTGGCCATCGGGATGCCCCAGCCCCCGGCCCCCGGGCGCCCCGAGACCAGGGCGACATAGATCAGCGCGGGCAGGGCCATCCCGGCCGCGGCCGCCACGATGGGTGCCGCCCCACGGCGCCATTCGCGCAGCTCGCCCTGCGTCACCTCCCGGCGAATCTCGATGCCCACCAGGGCGAAGAAGCCCACCATGAGGCCGTCGTTGACCCAGTCCCGTACGGACAGGTCGAGGCCAAGGGTGTGGGACCAGGGTGCGATCGCATTCCAGGCCGACTCGTAGGAGTGCGAACCGGGCCAGTTCGCCCAGACCAAGGCAACCGCGGCCCCGACCGCCAGACCGATGCCGCCCGCCCGGTCGCCCCGGCTGGCAGTCAGGGCCCGCGCCGCGGCGCCCTTGGCGGGCCAGCGGGAAACACGGGGCATACTGACCTCCTGGCGGCGTCGAACAGATCGCCGACCAGGCTTCCCGGCACTCCCTGGCCCGAACAGTAGCCGGGCTCAGCCACGCCATCCGGGCCTTACTCGAAGCGCCAGCACCGGCACAGGTCGGGCGCTACCCGAAGCGCCAGCGCCGGCGCCGGCGAAGGTTCGCGCTACCG
>JAUTXM010000118.1 GCA_030838025.1 Acidimicrobiaceae bacterium | reverse complement strand
TGGGCGTACAGGACATCCGACGGCGCGTGATTCATGATCGGCAGCGAGGCCGCCTCGAGCGGCGGAGCTTTGACCCCCGCTCGCCTGTCCCGCCAGGCGGTCAGGGCGAACAGTTCGCCTTGGATCGCGGCGTCCGGCGGTACGTCGATCGGGATCGCCTCGCCTGGTGCGTCGACCACCGTGACCACCGTGAACGGATCGACACGAAGGTCCACCGCAGCCGGCTCCGGGGTCACCTCATGCGCCAGGTCGTCGAGTGTCGCCGCGGCAAACGCCTTGAGCGTCTGGCGGGTTCCGGGTTGTCCGAGGCGCGCCACGTCGATGGGATCGGTGCGAATCGCCTGGGCGCGGGTCACGACATCGCCGAGCGTCCCCAACGCGTTCACGCGGGCCTGGACGGCGAGGCCGATCGCGAACGGAAACACGTACGCCACCGCCGAGAGGTGGTCGTCGGGGTTCGAGGTGGCGAAGCTGACGGCCAGTGGGCGTCCGAGGGGAACGGCGTGGCGGGCCGCCTTCTTGCCGCTGATCGCGGCATCGCCGTTGCCCGAAATGAGTTTGGCCCAGAAGCGGGTGCGCTCCCGCGCCCCCGTGGCGTCGTCCCAGGGCGGCCCGAGGTCGGGTGTAACGGAGTGGCCCGCGATCGAGGCGTCGATCGCCGCCGCGTAGGCATCGATATCGGGAAGGAAGGTGAACGTCGACCGCGGGGCCGGAACGGCGAGGAGATCGAGCAGGGAACGAACCCAGAGAAATGAGATTCGGACATCTTCGTACGGCATTACCGATGCCGACCTCGTTGACCGCCTACGGGCTCCGTGGTAGCGTAGGTGCCCGTCGGGGCCCAGTAGGGACGCGAACCGACAGTTCCGGGTCGCCCCTCGGTGACCTGGGTGACACGCCCAAGGGGCGTGTCATTTACTTTCGGGCCTTTGTCGTCGTTATGCACGTTGAACAATGTCCACACCTCCGGGGGCGGGCGCCGTATCGGTGACGTGTGACGGCGGCGCATTGACCGGGTCCCAACGCACGACGAGGTGGTTGGCCTTCTCCTCACGGCGCAGGAGGCGTGCGATGTCTCGCAGCGTCTCTCGATTGCGGGCCTGGTTGATCGCCTCGGTGGTCGCGGCGCCCACGTTGGCGGCCTCGTACACAATGGGGTGAGAAACGAGTGCCCCGTCCCCAGTCGTCTCGAGCAGGAAATAGTCCTGATCGCCGGCGGTGACCCGGGGCGGGCGCCGAGGCGAATCCCGCCGCCCTAAGCGCGTCAGGGTTTCGAGCGCAGTCATACCCGGTGCCAATCGCCGTCGGCGGGTCCGCCACGACACCACCAACATTGGGGCGCCATACGCAATGAAGGCGATGAGCAGTGCGTAGCCTGAAAGGTACGCGGTGTCGCGCACGGTGGTTTCAGACAGGGGATTGCGTCCGGACAACAATCTGAATACGCCGAGAAACAAGATCGAGATGAGGACGGACAGGACCCAGAACTCGCCGTCGCCAAGTGACACCGGGAACTTGTCTGCCGCCCTTCCTTGCGGACGTAATCCGAGTCGCCATAAGAGGGCGACGGCGGCGACCAACAAGAAGCCCGGAACGAGCGTGATCGTCGGAATCTGGAAGAGCTTGGCCAGCTCGGATTCGCCGAAGAGTCCCAGCGTGATGTCGTGTGCCGCCACGATGTCGACCGACGGGTTGTCGCCGCGGGGCGAGATCGTGTCGCCCGATGCGACCCGAACCCGGAAGATGAGGACGTCGTTGCCACTCTGCGTGATGTTGTTGGCCGTCACGGCATAGGGAATCGTGGCGGTCTGGCCGACATCGAGGACGCATACATCGGATTTTGGGGTGCTCGGCGCGCAACCGTCGGGCGCTTTGGGCTTCGTGTTGACATGATCCGGGTGCATCACGTCGACCGAGCGAACGGTGATCGGCCGCGCCGAGGTGTTGGCGACGACGAGGGTTACCGTGCCGCCGTGGAAATCGTCCAGTGTTTTCAAGCCTGATTGAACCGTCACCCTGGCGACGGTGTCAGGCGATTCGGTGGTGGCGCTGGTAACGCCGATCGACGTCGCGACGGTGCTTTGGCCTGCTGGGCTGGCATACCGGACCCGTATCGGAAGTTGCGCGGGGAGGATGCCCTTGGCTCGACGGCGAACGTCCAGGCGCCAGACGGTCGATGTTGCCGGCGCCAGCGCGCTCTCGCCGGCTGTGGCCACCGCCGCGACCACGTCGGTCGAGTCGTCGGCCGTGACTCCCAGCGCGGTGATTGGTGACGTGCCCTCATTCGTGATGGTCACGAGAACCGGGGCGGTGCCTCCCGGGGGCAGGGTGACCTTGTCGGGGGTGGCGGCGATCGAAACCGCCGGGGCGGCGTCCGCCGACCCAGACGTCATGACGATCGAACAGGCGATAAGTGCTATTGCCGCGCCAATCCGAAATGCCGCCTTCACGTCGCGTATGGTAAATGGCACCGAATGACCCTCGCTATTGTTCCGAAGCCGCGGGGCTCGATAGGTCGGTAGAAGCGCTGGGGCAGAGCGGCCGATCGATGCACCACCGGCACGCGGGCCCGGGCGATTCGGTCGGTGACCGGTGTGCCACCCGCAGTTCGAGCAAGCGGGCGATGCCGTCGGTGACCCGGCGAATGGTCGACCACAACAGGTTCTCGTCGACATCCTCGTGGCGCCACTCGCCGCTGTCGAGGTAGAAGCTGGCCAGCCGGTACGGCGGCACGCCGACTCGAAGGGTCTCCAGCAACGCGTACCAGCGCAGGTCGGCGGGGTGTCCGAGCGCCGGCCGGCCGGTCTTCAGGTCGATGATCAGGGTGCGGGCTTCGTGGCCCGACGCCTGGCCCAAGGCCAGGTCGACCTTGCCGGAGAGTTCGACGCGCCCCCCGGCGAGGTGCACCTTGAGGCGGGATTCGACCCGGGGCCGCCAGCGGGCGTCGATGGGCGGGAAGCTGTCTTCGAACTTGGTGACGGCGTCGGCGGCCGCGGCGTAGGCCTCCGCCAACTCGCCCGCCGAGGCGCTGCGCAACCACGCCGCCGGACCATGCTCGTCGTCGATCAGCCGCTGACCGGCCAGCTGGACGAGTTGGCCGGGTGCAAACGGCGCCCGGCCGCTCGACATGGAGCCGCATTTCAACTCGATGGCCTTGTGGGCGAGCATGCCCTGCACGATGGTGGCGGTCCATTCGAACCCCACGCGCTCACTGGCGAGCATCTGGCGTTCGCACTGATGCACCTGCCCGAGAAGGTGCTTGCTCACCAGCACGACGGCGGGATCCCGGCCGGGAATCCAACTGGGGCCGCCGGTGGTGCCAGGAGCATGAACCCGCTCCAACGAGTCACTCGTCTCGGTCTCCAGCGCCTGGCGCAACCGCCCCGCCAGGCCTGGATCGACCGACGGCCGGCTGCCGCCCGGGTCGAGCAGGTCATCCCAGACTCGCTGCTGGGTCGGCGTGAGCATGTGGCGGCAGCGTAGAGGGAGGGTGTGACGGCATCGGTCATGCCCGCGGTGCGGAACCCGGGACAACCTTCTGGCGTCGTGGTGCGTCAGTACAGATGTGGTCGTCGACGCCAGACTTCTACCCGTGACCCGGGACGACGCCACGGTGGAGGATCGGGTCGCCGACCTGTTCGACCGTCACTATCTGGCATTGTGCCGCCTGGCCTGCCTGCTGTTGGGCGACGCCGCCCAGGCCGAGGACGTGGTGCAGGAGGCCTTCCTCCGGACATTTTCCGGTTGGTGGCGCCTCCGCGACCCGGACAAGGCGGAGCGTTATGTCCGGCGCAGCGTCGTCAATCTGTGCCGGTCCCGGTTCCGTCACCGCGATGCCGAGCACCGGGGCAACGCCATGGTGGCGCTCCGGGAGGGACGTTTGGAGGGCCTGCCATCACGGGGCGGCGACGACCAGGACACGGTGGTCGTGGTCCTCGAGGCGGTGCGCAACCTGCCGCCGCGGCAGCGGATGTCGATCGTCCTGCGTTACTACCTGGATCTGCCCGAGGCGGAGGTGGCGGTGCTGATGGGCTGCTCGGCCGGGACGGTCAAGTCGCAGGTGGCGAAGGCCAAACTGGCGCTGGCGGTCGCCCTCGGCGACGACGACGAATCGGCTCCGGCCCCGGTGCCGGCCCCGGCCCCGGGGCCAGCGCCGCAACGAGTGCCGGTGCCACCGGTGGCGCCGGAGACGACGGACGAAAGGTGGGCGCCATGACTGATCCCATGGAAGACCGGTTGCGCCGGGCCATGCACTCCGCAGCGCGGCGGTTTCCGGCGCCGCCCGTCGAGGCGATGAGCGCCACCCGGGTCCAGTTGGCCGGGCGGGTCCGCCGGCGGCAGCGCCAGGTGATGTCGGGCGTGGCGGCCGTGGTTCTGTTCCTGGCCGCCGGCACCGTCGCGTTCGCCACGGCTCGGTCGGGCGGCTCCTCGTCACGCCAGGTCGCGGCCGGTGGCGCGGATCGCTCTGCCCCGACGACGCCGGCCTCGGTTGACGGCTCGCCCGTCGTCGGAGTGACACCCGGTGGCTCGACGCCGGTTGCGGTCGTGCCGTCGACCACAGGCGGGCAGGGTACGACGCGCACGACGACGGCCCCGAGGGGGTCAACCGTGCCGTCGACCGCCGTTGCGCCGACCGTTGTCCCGTCGACGACGGCCACCAGCACCATTCCCTCGACGTCGCCGGCGCCGGCCACGTCGTCGGGGGTCCGAGGAACCGTGCTCTTCAGCCCGACGTGCCCGGTCGAGCAGTTTCCGCCCGTGCCCGGCTGTGCGCCCCGGCCCGGGCCGGCTCACATCCAGCTGGTCCGCGGCGACGGGACCGTGGCGGCGGCGGGTAACGCGGGGTCCGACGGCACCTTCGCCATCTCGGTCGCCCCTGGGAGCTACACCGTCGTGGCGCACACGTTTGCCACTTCGGCGGCCATCGGGCGGGGCTGCACGGCCAGTCCCTCGGGCGTCACCGTGACCCAAGGCCGCACCGAGACGGTCGCGGTGTCATGCGACACGGGAATCCGATGACCACGACCGGCGGTGAACGAAAACAATGGTGGGGCTCAGACTCCCGGCTCCTCCGGGGCGGTTTCGGCCTTCGTGCCGCCGCAGTCGACAAGCGCAGGGGGGCCGCCAGGGCGGCGCTCCGAACGTCCTTCGGTCCCGACTCGACCCGGTCGCCGAGCCAGGCCGCGAAAGGGCCAGATCGCCGACGTGGAACCGATCGATTGGCAGTTTGGCGGATGTTGTCAGTTTTGCCGTCGCAATTCCGGGAGAACTGCCAAA
>JAUTXM010000117.1 GCA_030838025.1 Acidimicrobiaceae bacterium | reverse complement strand
CGCACGACGATGGCTGCCGACTTGATGCCCTTATCCCCGAGGGCATGACCGGCGTTTCCGCTACTCCCGCTGCATGCGGCGGCTGCGAACAGCGCCGCCAGTCCAAGAACCGCCCCAGAACGCGCCTTCGCCATCGTGCACCCCTTCACCAGTCGACCCGATTGGTCCCCGCCTGACCTTCGGCAGGACCAAGGCGATCGGATCACTCGTGGGGCCATGGGCGAAAGAGCAACACCATCGTCGCGGATCCACCGTCTTCACGACCAACGACGCCAAACCCCATTCGTTGGTAGAGGCCCCAGGCACGGTTGCCGCGCTCGACGCTCAGGCTGATGCCCGGCAGGGCGCGCCGGCGTCCTTCGTCGATCAACGCCTGGAGCAGTCGCGTGCCAAGTCCGTGACCACGCACCTCGGTGACTACACCTATCGACACCTCCGGAGTCGCCCGGTCGAAGAAGCCGTACCCCGCGTCGTCCGGGGTGAAGAAGCGCCACCACGCCGCCCCGACTGGTTGGCCGCCCCTGGTGACGCCCACGAACCCGACATCACCCTCACGCGGCCAGCCTGAGACATAGCGCGCCAGCGCGGGATCGCACCTGACCGCGCCCACGGGACGGGGGCTGATGCCCGGCTGCCAGTCGACTGCGATGGCAAGCATTTCGGCCAGGAACCCGGCGTCAGACGCCGTGGCGGACCGAATCGTCAGCAACCCGAAATCACCCAGGCCATCACCCGGATCTGGCGCCAATGGCACACCATCTGGTCGGATCGGCGGTCACGGCGGCAATCGCTGTCGCCTGAGAACGGGTCAGCACCGCGCCATCAAGGACCGAGGATCTGCCGAGCCTCGGCGCCGGTTAGCTCTCTGTTGTAGATGTCGCTTCCCGGCTGCTGGCGGCGACCCCCGCCGGCCAAGCTTCCAGTGTCCACGGGGGCAAACCCGATCTCGTCGATCAGACCTGCGACCGCCTGTTTCGCCTCCGCGTCGTCGCCTGCGAGGAACAGGGCCAACCGCTCGCCCTCGTCCTGGGCTCGGTCACCCGACTGCGCAAGAGTGACGAAGTACATGGTGTTGAACGCCTTCACGATCCGTGCGCCGGGCAGGTGTTGCGCCAGCAGCTCGGTCGATGTGGTTTCGTCGCGGTCGAGCGCCGACACGTTCCCATCGCGCCCGGGGTAGTAGTTATTCGAGTCGACGACAATCTTCCCCGCGAGCGCCGGCGCCGGCAGCTGGTCGATCGTATGGAAGGGGATCGAGACCACGACAATGTCGCCGAAGTGGCCTGCGTCCTCCACCGATGCGGGGTGCAACGCCGAGCCAAGTTCGTCCTGCAGGGCACGCAGCGTCTCAGGGGTGTGACGGTTGGCGACCGCGACCTCGTGACCGACGCCCACGAAAAGGCGGGCCAGGGTCGCGCCGATCCGCCCACTGCCGATGATGCCGATCTTCATTGCGTCCTCCGGTGGTTGGTGACCGGTTCCAGCATGCCCGAGAGAACCTGAACCCATAGGAGCTGGCCCACGTAGTGTTGGCCCCGACGCCTCATCGAGGCACGACTGCGGAGACTCGCATGCCCGACCCATCAGATGCCGACGCCGCCTCAGCGACGTCCGCCCGTGATCTCGACGATCCCTCCGCCGAGTTGCGCCTCGTCGTCGAAGATCTGGCCAACTTGCGCGCGGAAGCAGAGGAACTGCGCCGGGGGATCGGCGACCCTGGAGAGGCACCGGGCGACCAGGCCGCCCGGGCCAACCTGATCACCAGCCTCGAGATGACCGAGGCCGTCATCGAGACCCTCGTTGCTCGGGCCACGACGCTCCGTCAGCGTCTGGGTGGTCAACCCGAGCAGTAACGAAAGGGACGTTGCGAGCCACGTCTGTGGGCGACTTACGGCTCTGTGGGCGTTCTATGGTCGTCCAGCGCTGTAGGACGCCCTCAGAGACGCAGAACGCCCACAGACTCCCCGCGGTTCCCGCGCCCCGGCTCGCAGCTCAAAGCGAGGCGAACGCCCTTGCCTGAGCCCCGTGGATCGTGCCGCGGACCGCTCATCCGCGCTCCGGCGGACGCGCCGGTGGGGTAGGGCGATATTCGCCCCACCCCACCGGCCCTAAAATGTCGACCTCGTCGTCTTACGACCCTGGGGTCGGATCGTCGAGTTGATATTGACCGACGTACTCCCCGAGCTGGAAAGGGCCCCGGTATCGATGATGACAGGGCGGTCGCAGCTGAAAAGGGGTGGAAAGGCACAATCCATCCGTTCGGATGACTTTGGCTGAAAGCGGTATCCGATTTAGCGGAGGCGGTTTATTGCTTATGCGTTACAGGAGCTCGGCCAGTACTTCGGCAAAGCGGTCGGGAGCGGTGTCGGGATAAAAGCGCAAGAATAGCCCCGGTTCGACCAGTTCGATTTCGCTGACGGCTGGCCCGGCGCCGGGCATGGACAGCAGATCGACACGGGCGTAGCTGGTCGCATCCGTCCGTGCCTCCGACGCCGCGAGGGCTGCCTCCGCGACCCGCAGTTGGGCGTCGGATGGTTGGGTGGCGGTGATCCGTTCCCGGGCCCACAACCGGTCGTCCACGCCCGCCCCGGCGCGCAGCAACGACGCCTTGTTGATGGCATGGCTGAACCGGCCGCCGAGGTAGATCAGCGCTGTTTCGCCCTCGTCGTCGACCGACGAGACGTATGGCTGGACCATTACCACGCTCCCGGCCTCGTGCAACCGCCGGACATGCCGCTCGGCGGCCTCGCCCTCACTGGGGCCGTACCTGGCGGTCTCGTAGCCCCCGGCCGACACAGCCGGTTTGACGACGAACTCGTCCGCGGGGACCTGCCATGGTTGGCCGGGCGGCACCCACGAGGTGGCGACGACGGCCACGCCAGCCGCCTCGAGGTCGACGAGGTAGCGCTTGTCGGTGTTCCACTCGATCACTGACGCCGGATTGACCAGCCGCGTACCGCTTTCCACCCGTCGAACCCACTCCCAGAACCTCTGGAGACGACCAGCGCTGTAGTAGTAGTCCCAGGTCCCGCGCACCACGACCAGCTCGTACGAGGCCCAGTCCACCGATGGATCCGTCCAGATCTGGGACGTGGCGACGACACCTCGCGCCGTCAAAGCCGCCCGCAGCAGGGGCCAATCATCGTCGAGGTCGGGCACCTCCTCACAGGCCGCGACTGCGATCCGGTGTCCCATGGGTGTCAGGACCGGCCACGATCGCGCGCCATGTTGGCGGCGCACGCTACACAGACTCGGGTGGCCGGCAGGGCGATACGGCGTTCAGCCGGGATGGCCGCACCGCAGTGTTCGCATCGAAGGACGCCATCCACACCGGCTTCGTCGAGGGACATCCGCTCTCGCGCCGACGCGATGTCCGCTGCCACTCGCACGGCGTGGGCCAACAGTGCCTGGACCCGAGCCCGCTCGTACGCCACGGTCGACCCCTCGGCGTCGTGCTCGTCGTCGGGTCCGGCCGCGGTCGACTCGGCAATGGACGCCAGTTCATGCCTGAGGTCACGAATGAGGGCCTCGATCCGCGCGCCCTCCGACTGGAGCCGGGCCGCGAGGCCGTCGGCACCGTCGCTCACGGCGCGTCTCGCCCGAGGCGCCAAAGATCGGTCACTCGGCGGTACCCGAGCGAAGGATCCGAGGGCATCCAGGTTGTGGGTCCGCCGAACCCGGATGCCAAAATCCCCCGCCGGGAATCGAACGTCGTCCCGCCCCGGTGCCGCCGACCGCCAATGCCCACCATGCGGCATCGACCGCCTCCTCGCCAAACGAACGGGCCACCATCAGAGGCAGGGCGAAGGCCGGCGCCATCAGATCGACCCACGCGGCACGAACGCTGATCCACCCACTCCGCAGAAGTCTGTGGGCGCCGGCTCGACACGTCGGGGGCGAGTTCGGTTGGCATCCTGCAGGCGGCGTCCCAACCGCCGCAGCGCCGTCCTGACCTCGGGCGGGGAACGCACTTCGGCGTCGAAGGGCAACCCCGCGATGTAGCGGGCCAACCACTCGACCTCGTTGGCACCGAGGCGCAGGATGACCTCGCCGTCCACCTCCTCGACCGCCCCGATCGTCCGGGGGATTTCGGCCTCGGCCTCCCGCAGATCGGTGGCCAGCACCACCTCCGCCTGCCAGCGGTACGGAGCCAAGGCGAGGCCCCGAGCAACCATGGCGGCCACATCAGGCTCCTCGGTCCGCACAAAACGATGCCCCGTCAGGACAGGGTCGCGCATCCGGTCGAGGCGGAAGGTCCGCCAGTCCTGGCGGTCGAGATCTCGCGCCACTAGGTACCAGCGCCGCTCGGCGTTGACCAGGCCGTGCGGTTCGACCCGCCGCTCGGTGAGGGTGCCGCTGCCGTCCTGATAGGTGAACCGAATCCGTTCCGGCCGGCGGCACGCCTGGGCGATGGTCAGCAACAGCTCGGGATCGACGAGCGGTCCCGAGCCCGCCCGAGTGATCACGGTGGCGGCGTTGAGGGCCAGTACGCGCTCGCGCAACGCCGCGGGCAGCATCTGCTCCAACTTGGCCAAGGCCGCCACCGCGGCCTCGTCGTAGCCCGCCACACCGCCGCTGGCCGCGGCCCGCAGGCCGACCGCCACTGCGACCGACTCGTCGTCGGTCAAGAGGAGCGGCGGCAGGGCACCGCCTCGACCCAGCTGGTATCCCCCCGCCCGGCCCGCATCGGCCACTACCGGATACCCCAACTGGCGCAACCGAGTCACGTCCCGACGGACCGTCCGCTCGGTAATCCGAAGCCGTTCGGCCAGCTCAGCGGCGTTCCAATGGGGGCGCGTCTGCAACAACGAGAGCAACTGCAGGAGTCGGGCGGAAGGTGATGACACAAATGTCATTTTGCCGCGAAATGCGGACAGAATCTGTCCGGGTAGTCCGTCATCATGACGGCATGAAAAACCTCACGACCACCGAGGCCCTGGTGCAGGACCGACAGCGCCGGTTCGAGGCTGCGGCCAGCCGATATCGGCAGATGCATGAGCTCCCCGTTGCCCGCCGTGCCCCGCTGCGCGCCGGCGCGGGGTGGATGCTCGTGCGCGCCGGCCTGCGCCTGGCACAGATCGACCAGCTCACCCAGGCGCCAACCAGCCTGGCCCGCGGCTGACCCGACCTGGCCGGGCGCCGAACCCACCGCTTAAGCCGACCGACGTGGCCGGGCGCCGAACCCACGGCTGACCCACCTGACTCCACCTCGTCCCCCAACCCGGGCCGCGGCCGCTGGCCCGCCTGAGCCCAACCGCCCACCCGCCCACCAACCCGGTCAGACGCGAACCCGGAGAAATGTCCATTTGACCCGAAGCTGATCCGGAACAATTCCCCGGCGGTCCGCCGGGCATCTATCCTGGGTCCCGTTGTATCCGTACCGTCCGCAGGACTCATGCTGAGATGGTGACGATGGCCGCCGTCTCGGCCTCGGACTCCCTGACCCGCCGAGGTGTTTCGGCTGGTCCGGTGGTCGCGATGCTGGCCGTCATCACGCTGGTCGCCATCGTCGGCGTCCTCGCCGTGGCCTACCTCATGCACCTCAGGGACCGTCGCTGACCCGTCGCCACCGACACGATCGGCTGCCTTGACACACCGAGGAGAGTGCTAGCGTCGGCGAACCGCCTCGGGACTCGACATCCCGGCGCCGGAGACCGGCTCTCTTCCCCGAGGGCAAAAGGGGGCCCGATGAGGCCCTTCTTGTCGCCCCGGCCGAGTTCTCCACAACCTGTGGATGTTCTTGTGGAAAGCGATAGCAGGGGGAGGCGCAAGGCATTCGTGTGGGACGTAGAGGTGCTGTGGAAAAACTGCTCCAAGCAGTTGCGAGACCAAGTGTCCGAAGCGACCTGGATGGCCTGTTTCGACACCCTCGCCGCGACCGCGGTCGAGGACGAGACACTGATGCTGACGACGCCGAGCTCCCAGGTCCGAGACAAGATCGAGCGGGGCTACCGGGACCTGATCCAGAGTGTGGTTGAGGACGTCGCCGGACAGCGCTTGGGCGTTTCGCTGCTGGTGCGGTCGCCCGAAGTGGGCCAAGACAGCAATGGCGTCGCATTTTCCCCCCCTGTTTCGACGACTTCGGGACCGCCCAATACGAGCGGCAGCAACGGGGGATCACCGGTGAGCAACTCGACGGACAACGGCGTGTCTCGTACCAGCGAGGACGTCCTGAATGCTCGTTATACCTTCGATGCGTTCGTGATCGGATCGTCCAATCGTTTCGCCCATGCCGCGGCCCGATCCGTGGCTGAGACGCCGGCCAGCGCGTACAACCCGCTGTTCATCTACGGTGAATCAGGGCTCGGGAAAACCCACCTGCTCCACTCCATAGGCAACTATGTCCGGGAAAACTTCCCCGCGTCCCACGTTCGTTACGTCTCGACCGAGACGTTCATGAACGAATTCGTGGAAAGTATCCGCAACAACACCGGACTCAACTTCAAGCGTCGATACCGGGCATGCGACGTCCTTTTGGTCGATGACATTCAGTTCATCGAGAACAAGGAGAGCCTCCAGGAGGAGTTCTTCCATACGTTCAACTCGCTGCACGAGGCCAGCAAGCAGATCGTCCTGACCTCGGATCGCCATCCCCGGTTCATCGCCACCCTCGAGGACCGGCTCCGGAGCCGCTTCGCCTCGGGGGTTATTACCGACATCCAGCCGCCCGAGCTGGAGACCCGCATCGCCATCCTGCGCAAGAAGGCCGAGGGCGAGCGTCCCCATGTGCCTGACGAGGTGCTCGAACTCATCGCCACCCACGTCAAGGACAACATCCGAGAGCTCGAGGGCGCCCTCATCCGGGTGTCGGCGTTCGCCAGCCTCAACCGGGAGCCGCTCACCGTCGAGCTGGCCGAGCAGGTGCTGTCGGACATCCTGGCCGCCGACCAGCCCCGCCAGATCACGCCCAAGGTGATCCTGGAGGCCACCGCCAGCACGTTCGGATTCACCGTCGACGAGCTGT
>JAUTXM010000115.1 GCA_030838025.1 Acidimicrobiaceae bacterium | reverse complement strand
ATGAAGAAGCTGGACATGGACCCCGCATTCGGGGACCGCTACCTGAACGAGGGCTTCTCGGGGGGCGAGAAGAAGCGCAACGAGATCCTCCAGATGGCGATCCTGGAACCGGAGTTGGCCATCCTCGACGAGACCGACTCGGGGCTCGACATCGACGCCCTGCATGCCGTGGCGCGCGGGGTCCAGCAGGTCCGCACGGCTCGGCCGGCCCTGGGGGCCCTGATCATCACGCACTACCAGCGGATCCTGGACGAACTGACACCTGACGTGGTCCACCTGCTCATCGACGGGCGGGTGGCGGCCAGCGGGGGCCCGGAACTGGCTCGCCGGCTCGAAGAGGAGGGGTACGAGGCATGGCGCTAGACGTCGAACTGGTCAAGAAGGACTTCCCGATCCTCGATCAGCTGGTCCACGGACACCGCATCGTGTACCTCGACTCGGCGTCGTCCTCGCAGAAGCCGGCGGCGGTGCTCGACGCCATGCAGCAGCTGTACGAGACCACCTACGCCAACGTCCACCGGGGCGTGTACTCCATCGCCGAGGAGTCGACCCGACTGTACGAGGAGGCCCGCACCAAGGTGGCCGCCTTCCTCGGCGCCGCCTCCACCCGGGAGGTGATCTTCACCAAGAACGTCACCGAGGCCATCAACCTGGTGGCCTATTCGTGGGGCCGCAGCAACCTGGGCCCGGGCGACGCCGTCCTGCTGACCGAGATGGAGCACCACGCCAACCTGGTGCCGTGGTTGCAGCTCAAGGCCGAGCGTGGAATCGAGCTGCGCTACTTGGGCGTCGACGGTGACGGCCAGCTGATCCTCGACGACCTCGAGCAGTTGGTGGCCGGCGTCAAGCTGGTCGGCCTCACGCTCGTGTCCAACGTCCTCGGCACGCTCAACCCCGTCGCCGAGGTGGCGCGCGTGGCTCATGCCGCGGGGGCGCTGGTGCTGGTGGACGGCGCCCAGTACACCCCTCATTTCACGACCCGGGTGGCGGAGCTGGGGTGCGACTTCTACGGTTTCACGGCCCACAAGATGCTCGGCCCCACCGGGATCGGCTGCCTGTGGGCCCGCGAGTCCCTCCTCGAGGCGATGCCGATCTTCCTCGGAGGCGGTGAGATGATCCGCGACGTCCGGCTGGACGGCTTCACGGCCAACGAGTTGCCGTGGAAGTTCGAGGCCGGTACCCCGCCCATCGCCGAAGCGGTCGGCCTTGGCGCCGCCATCGACTATCTGCTGGCGGTCGGCATGGCCGATGTACGGGCCCACGAGATCGAGCTCACCCGATACGCCATGGAGTCATTGCACGAACGCCACGGCGACGACATACGGATCTTCGGGCCGCCCGATGCCGAGAAGCGGGGCGGGGTGCTGAGTTTCGCCTACAAGGACATCCACCCCCACGACATCTCCCAAGTGCTCGACGAGGTCGGGGTGTGCGTGCGAGCGGGACACCACTGCGCCAAGCCGCTGATGCGCCGCCTCGGCGTGGGCGCCACCGCCCGGGCGTCGCTGTACCTGTACAACGACGAGGCGGATGTCGATGCCCTCTCCTCGGCGCTCACGAGCGCCGACCGGCTGTTCTCCTAAGCTGGCTGACTGACATGCCGGGCCTCGAAGACCTGTACCGCGAGATCATCCTTGACCACTACCGCAACCCCCGTAACCGGGGGGAGTTGCCGACGCCGCCCGCGGTGCGAGTGGAAGGGTTCAACCCGCTATGCGGCGACGAGATCGTGGTGTTCCTCGACGTGGCCGACGACCGGGTCCAGGACCTGCGCATCGGCGGCCAGGGTTGCTCCATCAGCCAGTCCTCGGCCTCGATGATGTCGGCCGCCGTGAAGGGCAAGACCGTGGCCGAGGCTCGGGCGACCATCCGGGCCTTCAAGTCCTTGATGTCCATCCACGAGCAGCGCCTCGACGGGGCCGACGACGACGGCGCCGGTGCCGGTGCCGGTGGTCCTTCGGTTCCCGAGCCCGAGGTGAAGTTGGGCGACCTCGAGGCCCTGCAGGGCGTCGTGCGGTTTCCGGTGCGGATCAAGTGCGCCACCTTGTCGTGGAACACGCTGGCCCAGGGCCTCGACGAGGCCCAAGAGACCAGCGCTACTCCCTCGTAGGGCCCGAGCCAAAGCCGGTCGGCGGTGTGGTAGCGCCGGAAGCCGGGCGCGGCGGTTGCGGCGGCAGCGCCGTACGGGCCGAGCCGGCTGGACGGCCTGCGGCGCACTCGTGCTGTGGGGCTGGCGCGGGTTAGCCCTCTTCGGTTCGTGTGGAGCTGGGACCCTGGGCGCGGACGGTTTCGACCTGCTCGAAGGCGGTGCGCAGCTCGGCGATCCAGGCCGCCTCGTTCTGCCCCACCAGGCGGACGCACCAGGCCAGCGCGTCGCTGCGGCTGCGGGCCACGCCCGCGTCGATCAAGGTGTCGAGCACCGCTCGCTCGGGCATGCGCAGCCGGGTCATCACCGGGGCGCTGGCGGTCGTGAAGTGCTGGGTCGTGTCGCCGCAAGTCGCACCCCACGACACCCGGCGCCGGAACCGGTGCTGAGCCTCCTCGGCAATACGCATGCGCTGCTCACGGCTGTCCTCACGGAAGCGCTGGATCCGCGCCGCCTCGGCCGCGCCCTTGCCATCGGGTCCATCATCCGCGGCCACGTCGGGGCTCTTCAACTGGCCCACCACGAGGATCTCGTCGTTGTCGAAGGTCACGGTCGGGGCGCCACTGAACCAGTCGTCGGGAACCTGCCCGGCGAACCATCCGTGGAGCTTCGCCCGCTGTTCTGCTGTCGTCGAAGACGATTGAGTCGGTTGCATGTGTTACATGATTACACAGCGACAGGGACTACGTCGAGTCCTGTGCGGTAATTTTGCCGACGATGCCCGGGTTCCGAGCTTTGAGCTGGTCCGACGTCAGGGCTCGGATGATGATCGGGTCGTTCGCGGCCAACTTCGCCGGCGCATCGTTCATCTTCTTGTACCTCGAGTTCATCGCACCGTTTCCTCCTAAGTGGCGCAGCGAAACGCTGGTGGACGCAGGGCTGGTCGTGGCGTTGTTGGTCATCACCGCCGCGGTCCAGCACCAGCTCATCCGTCGCCGTTTCGGCCATGCGACCGCGTGGCTGTCCGAACGCCGGCTCCCAACCGTGGCTGAGCAGCAGGCGACCCTGACGCTTCCGTGGCGTTCGACCAAGTTCTCGATCGTCTCGTGGGTCAGCGGCGCCGCCGCCTTCGCGGCGTGGGCGTGGGTCCTGCACTCGTCGGCGCTGTTCACCGTCCAGGTCTTGATCACCATCCTGCTGGGCGGCCTGGTGAGCGTTGCCCTGGCCTACTTCCTCATCGAGCGGGCCGCGGCGCCCCTGATCCCGCTCACGCTTCAGTCACAAGCGCCCCCGCCGACCGCCGCGCTGGGGCTACGGCCCCGCCTCATCCTGGCCTGGGCCCTCGGATCAGCCATCCCGTTGCTGGGCCTGGCCCTGCTGCCCCTCGACGCCGAGGCTTCGACCGCGTCGGGCGCCGCCACGCCCAGCATCTCCGGCGCCGTGATCGCGATATCGCTGGCCGGAGTCGTCGTCGGCCTGATCATCACCTTCGCCGTCGCCCGCTCCGTGGCCGATCCGCTCGACCATGTTCGGGCGGGATTGCAACGCGTCGAGGGCGGGGACCTCGACGTAGTGGTCAACGTGGAGGACGGCGGCGAGATCGGGCTGCTGCAGTCCGGTTTCAACCAGATGGTCCAGGGACTGCGCGAGCGGGCCCAGCTCCACGATCTGTTCGGCCGCCATGTCGGGGTGGAGGTGGCCCGGCGGGCATTGGAGGCGGGCAGCGGCCTGGGTGGTGAGCAGCACTCGGTCAGCGCACTCTTCGTCGACTTGGTGGGCTCGACCGCCCTGGCCGAGGTGCTGCCCCCCGGCGAGGTGGTGGCCACCCTCAACGCCTTCTTCGACACCGTGGTCCGGGTAGTCACTGACGAGGGCGGCTGGGTCAACAAGTTCGAGGGAGACGGGGCGTTGTGCGTGTTCGGGGCGCCCGGTTTCCAGCACGACCACGCGGCGCGGGCGCTGCGCGCCGCCCGTAAGCTGGACCTGGCAATCCGAGCCCTGGCGGCCGAACATCATGGCGTGTCAGCCGGGATCGGGGTGTCGTCCGGCATCGTGGTGGCGGGGAATGTCGGAACCGAACAGCGCTACGAGTACACGGTCATCGGTCGGGCGGTCAATGAAGCGGCCCGCCTGACCGAGATCGCCAAGGGCCGTCCGGGAAGGGTGCTGGCGGCCGGCCAGGCCGTGGCGCAGGCGGGGAACGAGGCCGCCAAGTGGGCGTCACTCGGGAACGTGGCCATCCGGGGCAGTTCGGAACCGGTGGCCATCTACGAGCCGCTCTCAGTGCGCGTCGCCGGCTAAGCGTCCCCGACACGATTTTTGGCGCGCCTGGAGCATCGACGACTCGATCGATTGGCAGTTTGGCGGGCTTTGGCAGTTTTGCCGTCCCAAATCCGGGAGAACTGACAAAGCCGGCAGAACTGCCAAACGGATCCGCCGCCGGGGCCGGTCGGGGCCGCCGTAACCGGCCCACGGCAGCGCAGACGCGGCTCGTAGGCCACGGCGTGGGTGCGAGGGGCTTGGTGAGCCGATCCCGCTCAGGCGGTGCCGGGGCCGCCCGCGATGGCTTCGATCTCGTCGAGCACCTCGGGTGTCAACAGGGGGAGCACGTCGAGTGCCGCCATGTTCTCGTTTACCTGGCGGACGTTGCTGGCCCCGGTGATCACCGACGAGACGTTCGGGTTGGCGGCACACCAGGCGATCGCCAACTGGGCCAGTGAACATCCCAGCCGATCCGCCACTGCGCCAAGCTGGCGCACCTGCCCGTTGCGCTCAGGGTCGGTCACGGCATCCTTCAACCACTCGTAGCCCGGGAGGGCCGCCCGGCTGCCTTCGGGCACGCCGTCGGCGTACTTGCCGGTGAGCAGTCCCGATGCCAGCGGGCTCCACGTGGTGAGGCCGATCCCGATGTCCTCGTAGAGTCGGGCGTACTCCCGCTCGACCTTGTCGCGATGGAACAAGTTGTACTGGGGTTGCTCGACGACGGGCTTGCGCAGGTGATGGCGCTCGGCGATCTCCGACGCCGCCCGGATCTCGTCCGCCGACCACTCCGACGTCCCCCAGTAGCGCGCCTTTCCCGAGCTGACGATGTCCTGCATGGCCCAGACCGTCTCTTCGACCGGTG
>JAUTXM010000045.1 GCA_030838025.1 Acidimicrobiaceae bacterium | reverse complement strand
CGCATCACCGTGGGCACGTCGCCGGGACGATCGACACCGGCCCGACTGACCGTGCGCTTGGCGCGGCTGATGCGCTGCGCCATGGTGGCTTCGGGAACGAGGTAGGCCTGCGCGATCTGGCGTGTGGTGAGGCCACCCACGGCTCGAAGGGTCAACGCCACCGCCGACGACGACGTCAGATCGGGGTGCGCGCACAGGAAATAGATGCGCAGCGTGTCGTCGGCGCTCGGGATCGCACCAGCTGGTGGCTCGGTGTCGAACCGGACCTCCCGGTCCCGGCGCGCCCCCTCTGACCGCGTCAGGTCGAGGAAGGCTCTCCACGCGACCGTGACGAGCCACCCCGTCGGGTCGGCAGGCAACTCATCCCCCCACGAGGACACCGCCCGGATGAGCGCCTCTTGTACGGCGTCCTCGGCTGTCGCGAAGTCTGCTCCGCGACGGACGAGGACGCTCAAGACGCGTGGGACGAGCTCGCGGAGCTCGACGTCGTCCACGGTCAGTGGGTGAAGTTGGGCGGCGCGGTGAGGAAGGGTCGGACTTCCAGCCATTCGTGGATCGGTTCGCCGCCGGCTCCCGGCGCCGCCGACAGCTCACCGGCGAGTTCGATCGCGCGCTCGTTGCTGTCGACGTCGATCACCATCCATCCCGCGATCAAGTCCTTCGTTTCGGCGAACGGCCCGTCGACCGGCGGCCGCCCCTCGCCGTCGTAGCGGACCCACATGCCATCGGGGGACAGCGCCTGTCCATCGATGAACTCGCCGCTGCGCTCAAGCCGCGCGGCGAAGTCGTTCATGTAACCGATGTGCGCCTCGACCTCGTCGGGCTTCCACTGGTCCATCGGGACGTCGTTCACGGGCGCCGGCGCGCCCCGGTAATGCTTCAACAACAGGTACTTGGCCATGATGTTCTCCTTTGCGTGACGCCAGCCCTGACGGCCGGATGCACCCCTGAGACGGAGCAGATCCCGAATTCTCGACATCTTCGTCGGGAACTCGGCACGAAAGCTCCGGAAATGGATTCAGAGCGACCGCACCCGGGCGCGACGCAGGGGCAGATACGTACGCAGTTCCTCGGCGAATCGACCCTGCTCGCCCTTATCGGCGGCGCGCTCGGCATCGTGGCAGATGCTGCGGCAACGGTCGTACGACCACGCAGGGCTGGGCCGTCGTGATCCCCGAGGCGTGGGTGGGCGGCATCGTGGCGGCCATCTGATCGGCGCCGGCGGCGGCCTCACGCCCGCCATCCGAGTATCCTGGCTGCCCCCGACAGTGGCGCTGCGAACGGCATGAGCGGGCAACGCATCTCTACCAACATCGTCGCCGAACCCGGGACTGAGGCTAGGGCCTGGCGCCGAAGCCGGCGCATGGTGGCGCCCTCGCTCGGGTGAGCTGCCAAACCTCGGCGAGCCTCGTCATAGCTCAAGTCCCCGGTGGGTCCAGCCCAACGCTGGCAGACGAGCCTCGCTGCGACATCCCACGCAGACCCGTGGACAGGGGCGCACGGCGAGTGGGTTGATTGCCGCGATTGCGGGCGGTCGACCGCACACGGGCCGATCGGATGGCCGCGCACCTTGTGTGACGTTCGCCCGATACGGGCTGATTCCTCTCCGATTATTCGCGCTCGACGTCGTTTCCCGTCGTTCCTCTCCAGCAGAGACCAACGGCGGCCGACGTTGGTCAAAGCACCAACTCAGAGCCTGTTCCGAGGAGTCCGCGATGAACACATGGGGGCTCGCCCCGGCGGGCCAGTTGAAGGAGGCGTGATGGGGAGCATCGCGGAACGGCAGGTGGGGCATGTCTGGAAGCGTCTTGGATTCGGCGCGACGAGCGCCGATATCGATCACGGAGTCGCGGTCGGGCCGCAGGCGTTGATAGACGATCTGCTCAACCGTCCCTTGACGACTGCTGCCAACTGGAACTTCACCACTGCCACGGACTGGGTGGGCCAAGGCAAGTTCCTGGGCCAGCAACTGAGCCTGATGGCCGGTGGGGCCGGTACTGCGGGCGCGGCCAACCCTTTGCAGGAGCGCCTGGCGTGGACCCTGCAGGGATTGGTCGTGGTCGGCATCGATGGGACTGTCTATTTCCCGGACCTCGTGGCGCACCTAATGCGTCTGCGGAGCAACCCCTTTGGGTCCTACAAGCAGCTATTGACCGACGAAACGACCATGGTCGGCATGATGAAGTACCTCAACGGCTACCAGAACTCCCGCCAGCACCCCAATCAAAACTACGGCCGTGAACTCATGGAGCTGTTCACCCTCGGCATCTCCCATCCAAAGACCGGAGCCCAGAACTACACCGAAAGCGATGTCCGCGAGGTTGCCCGCTCCCTCACCGGCTACACACTCAACTGGACCGCGGGCACGATCGTCTTCGACCCGAACTCTTTCGACTCGGGCCAGAAGAACTTTCTCGGCCAGCCTCGGGGAAATGCCGGAATTCCGGAGGTCATGAACGCCATTGCCGGCCACCCGTCGTGGGGCTATTACGTACCCCGACGTCTATTCCGGGAACTCGTCGGACTCGAGCCCGACGCCGCCACCCTCGATTCGCTGGCTACCGCTTGGGGGCCGAGTGGCGATGTCCGCGCAGTTGTCTCCGCCATTGCTCACCATCCCGCCTTCTTGTCCGATGCGGCCATCGGGGCCAAGGCCAAGACGCCGATCGAGCTGATGACCAGCGCCGCCAAGGCGCTCGCCTATGACCTTTCCAGCGTCGACTACAGCTGGCAGCTGCGGGACCTCTTCGGTCAACACCCGTTCCTGCCCCCGAACGTCTCGGGCTGGCCGGCCGGGTCCCGTTGGCTCAACACGGCCGTCGCCATGACCTGGTGCTCGATGCTCCAAGCCTTCCTACGGGCTTCACGCGCCGCGACTGGAGGAGTGGTGGGGAAATTCCTCGCTTCGATCCCCGCAGCTGGGGCGGCGGGTGGGGCCGCCGCGGCTGCGGCCCGGCTCTGCGGCATAACGGACCTGAGCAACGCCACTTCCATTGCGATTTCGAACTATGTCGCCGGGGGCCCGTGGAACGCCGACCGGGCCGCAGGCACGTTGGGCCTCGTCCTTCTTTCCCCCGAGTTCTTCGTCAACTAGGAGATTCCATGGAACTCGACCGCCGAACCTTTCTCCGTCGGTGCGGGGAGATCGTCGTCCTCAGCGCCGTTGCCCGCATTGGCCTGGACGTCTTCACTCCCCTCGGCCAATCCGCCCGCGGCGCCGCCCTGGCGAGCGCGGGACCCCTGGCGGCAGGCACGCCCATCCTGGTGCTGATCGACCTCCAAGGAGGAAATGACGCGGTAAACATGCTGATCGACCCCAGCGACCCGTACTACTACGACGTCGCCCGCGGCCACGGCAACATTGCCATCAAACAATCCTCGATCCTGCCCCTGACAGGGACGACCTTGGGCCTGCACCCAAGCATGCAGTGGCTGGCGGGCCGGTGGAAGACCGTCGGTGACCTGGCCTTCGTGCAGGGATCGGGCGAGAACACCAAGCACGAGTTCTCGCATTTCGCGGCCAGCTATTACCGCAACGTGGCCGACTTCGGCGGTTCCGAGGGCCGGGGCTGGTTGGGACGGTACAACGATCAGATGGCGACCGCGTCGCCATTCGCGTCGGTCTCCCTCAATGGCGTCCATCCCGCCCTCATTGGTTCCCTGACCCCGGTGCTCACAGTCAACGATGTGGCTTCGTTCGCCTTCGACGTGGACTGGCACTGGCGGACCGGACTGCTCGGCGCCTGGCAGTCCATGGGTGGCGGTGGTTCGTTGAGCAGCACCATGCTGGCCGCAGCCAAGCAGAACATCGCCGACTCCTTTGCCACCCAATCGGTGGTGGCGGCGAGCCTGAACACATCGATCGGCGCGTCGTTCAGCGGCAACTTCGGACGCCAGATGGCGAACGCGGCCATGCTGATCCAGGCAGGATTCCCCAGCCAGACCTACGTCGCATCCCTCAGCGGCTTCGACACCCATGGCAGCGAGGCGTGGACGCAGGCCGACCTCCTCAGCCAACTTGACGTCGCCCTTGGCCACTTCTTCTCGATCGTCGGTGCCGGCCCGCGGGCCCAGGATGTGTTCGTAATGGTGACAAGCGAGTTCGGACGCCAGCACACCGCCAATGCCTCGGCCGGCTGTGACCACGGGCAAGCCGGAGTCAACATCATTCTCGGGGGCGGCGTGTCAGGCGGGCTCTACGGCCAGGCCCCGCTCACCGATCCGACGCACCGTCTGAACGACGCCCTGCTGCCAACGGTCGACTTCCGCAGCGTGTATGCCACCGTACTCAACCGGCTGTCGGGGAACCCCAACCTGACGGCTGGCGTCATGAAGTCGACTTTCCCTGACCTCGGCATGTTCAACGGGTCCCATGTGCCGCCGCCCCCGACAACCGCGCCTCCCACAACGGCGCCCACATCCACAACGGCGCCACGGACGACAGTGCCCGTCGGCGGCGGGACAACAACTACGACCATCAGGAAGCGGTAACCGACCGGCCGGCCATGCAGTAGGGCGACCGCCGTCAGTCGTCGTTGATGGAGCCCACCGCCTGGGCATCGGCAATGGCCGCGTTGACCGGCTGGTCAAAGTCGACGACCAGGATCTCCTTCGGCTCCGCTAGAGGTCGCCGGCGACGGCAACTGTGAAGTCTTCAGCTCACCCGCCTACGGGCCCGAGCGGTCCTGGAGGGTCGATGACCGGGCTCGGCTATCGACAGCTCGTCGGCGTGGGCGAAGCGGTGGT
>JAUTXM010000276.1 GCA_030838025.1 Acidimicrobiaceae bacterium | reverse complement strand
TATGCCAACGCCCAGCAGACCGCCCCCATCATCCAGCAGAACTGAGGAAACCCACTATGGCTGACGAGTATCGCAAGCTGACCCGCGAAGAACTGGACGAAATGGCTGGAGAGGCTCTACCGGAACGGGCGGCCATGTCGCTCATTAACGCCAACCTGGCAATCCCGGTGAACGCGGCCGTGGCGGCCAACGTCCTGTCGGACAATTCCACCGCCTACGCCAACGCCGTACAAACCACGCCGATTCAACAGGGGAACCTGGTTCCGCCCACGGGCGGCTAACCACGCATTCGTCAACAGGGCGGGAAGAGCTGTTCCGCTCGGGCGGCGAGGGCGACGATCTCCCGCTTGGAGAGATGTCGTCCCCGCCGTCGCCGGCGGATTCGGTCCGCGGCTCGCGCCGCCGGCACGATGCGCACGCCCGTCACCTTCTTGCCCCGGCGCCCCAACTCGGTGCCGTGCACCGCCACCAACGCGGTGGCCGGGACTCCGAGGGCGGTGCCGACTCGAAGCGCCTGGGTTGAGACCGGTGTGACGTCGACGGACGACTCGCCGGCCCACACTTGGCGCCGGTAGACGCGGAGGCGTGCCCGGCGAACCTTGGAATCAACCACCCAGAGGCCGCTCGGCCCGATGATCAGATGGTCTATGTTGCCCCCCGCCCCGGGCGAGCAACGATCATGGAGCACGACGAACCGCCGTGGTAGTCGCGCCAGAAGGCGGGCGGTTGCCACCTCTCCCGCGGCGCCGCGTTGCCAGCGGTCGGCGTCACCAGCTGGCCGGAACCACCAACTGAGCGCCAACGCCACCAGCGCGGCAGGAAGCAGCCGGCGATCTCCGGTCGTCGACCACGTGACCGCGAGGGCCGCCGCCACGACGGCGAGCGTGGCGCTTCCCAACCGGTGGTTCCGGGCACTGCGGTGAGCCCGGCGGCCCTCGGCCGCAGCCGACGCACCGGCCATTTCGCGGCGGGCGAGGCCTTTTCCCACCCCACCAGCAAATCACATGCGTGTAATCGTCGCACCGGCCTGAGAAACTGGACCCATGCGAGTCGCGGCCATCGGCGATGCCCACCTCGGGCGGTCGTACTACCCGTTCACGACGCCAGGCGGGGTCAACCAGCGGGAGTGGGACTTCGAGCAGTCGTTCGAGGCCGCGGTCGACCTGGCCTTGGCCCAGGAGCCGGACCTGATCGTGTGGCTGGGAGACGTGTTCGACCACCCCCGGCCGACGTACCGGTCCTACCGGGTGGTGCAGCGGGCGCTGGCGCGCATCCGGGCGCACGGGCTGCGCGCGGTGATCATCAGCGGCAACCACGACACGCCCCGCCTGCCGGGCACGGGTAGCCCGTATTCCGCCCTGGCCGACGGCTTCCCCGAGATGTACTTCGCCCACCGGTTGACCTATGAGCGCTTCCAGCTGCCCGGCCTCCTGGTGCACGCCGTGCCCCAGATGCTGACCGTCGAGGCCACGCTCGACGCCTTGGCCGAGGCCGATCGCAGCCGCAGCCTGGACCGGTCCAATCTCCTGCTGACCCATCCTCGCATCACCCAGGTGCAGCCACGCTACGCCGACATCAACGAGATCGAGGTGGACGCAGGCCTGCTCCGCTCGGACTTCGTCCTGCTCGGGCACTACCACTTCCACACCCGCGTGGCCGAGGGCATCTGGTACGCCGGGTCGACCGATACGTTCTCCTTCGCCGACGATCCGGACAAGGCCAAGGGGATCCTGGTGCTCGACACCGACACCGGCGCCTGCCACCATGTCCCGCTTTCGGGTCAGCGGCCGCTCGTGACCCTGGAGTCGGTGTTCGCGCTGGGCTTGTCCCCCGCCGAGTTGCAAGCGCAGGTGTTGTCGCGAGCCGAGAGGGTGCCGGCGGGAGCGGTGGCCCGCCTGTACCTCGAAGGCGTCGATCCCGAGGCCTACCGTCTCCTGGACGTGGAGGCGGTGCGGGACGCGGCGAGGGCGGGATTGTTCCTCAAGCTCGAACCCCAATTCGGTTCGGTCGCCAACGAGGCCGAGTTGCCCGATCTGGACGCCATGGGCGCCCGTTGGGAGAGCTACGTCGACAAGCAGGACCTCACGGGCCTCGATCGGGACCGCATCCGCCAGCTGGGTTTGCAGTACCTCGACCGGGCCGTGGAGTCCGCCGGGTGAGGGCGGCGTGACGTGCTGCTGAAACGCCTCAGCCTGCGCAACTACCGGGTTTACGAGGATCAGCTCGACCTCGACCTTCCGCCGGGGCTGATCGGGATCTACGGACCCAACGGATCGGGCAAGAGCACGCTGCTCGAGGCCATCCTGTTCGCCTTGTGGGGCCGGGCCCGTACCGCCAAGGAGGACGTGCGCACCGCGGGAGTCGGCGGTGACTGCGTGGCCGAGGTGACCTTCGAGCACGAAGGCCATCTCTATGTCGTGCGGCGATCGCTTTCGGGCATCAACCTGACCGCCAAGGCCACGGTTCAGTGTGACGGCCTGGCCATGGCCGAGGGCGTACGCGACGCGGGCCGGTACCTGCACCAGATCCTCGGTATGGACGACGCCGCCTTCCGGGCGTCGGTGTTCGCCGAGCAGAAGCAGCTGGCCGCGTTCTCCGAGCGGACGCCGTCGCAGCGGCGGGACCTGGTGTTGCAGCTCCTCGGGATCACCCCCCTCGACGTGGCGCGCGACGCCGCCCGCAAGGACGCCCGGGAGGTCAGGCAGAGCCACGACCGGCTGCGGGCCATGCTGCCCGACGTGGACCAGTTGCGGGTCCAGGCGGCCGATGCGGCCGCCGCAGCCGAGGCGGCAGTCGTCGTCGCCGAGACCGAGGAGGCGGCCGCGGCGGCGGCCCGGCAGCGGATGGTTGCCGCCGAGGAGGCGTTCGGGCGCCTGGACCGTCTCCGACAGGAGTACGACGCCCTGGTGATCGAAGGCCGGGCGGCGCGCGCCCAACTCGACGAGGCGACGGCCGCAGTTGGCGCGTTGGAGGCCGAACAGGAAGCCCTGGTGGAGGCGGCGGCGGAGCTCGAGCGGCTGCTCCCCCGTTCGTCGGGGCTGACCGAGGCGGAGGCCCGCTTGGAGTTCGTGGCGGCGGTGGTGAGCGCCGAGCGCGCCCTCACCGCGGTCGTGGTCCCGCCCGAGCCGCCGGCGCCGGACACCGCCGCGGTCGAAGAGGCCCAACGCTCGCTCGACGCGGCCCGGGCGGCGTCCGCGGGGATCGTGGGCCAGATCGACGCCGTCGCCGCCGAACTGGCCCGAGCCCGAGCCCAGGCGGCGCGATCGGCGGACCTTTCAGGCGCGGCCGACTGTCCCTTGTGCGGGCAGGCGCTGGGGGACGCCTTCGAGCAGGTCCAGGCGCACCGGGCGGCCGAGGTGGACGAAGCCGAGGCCCGGTTGTCGGTCCTCGCGCGATCTCGGGTGGGCGTGGAGCGGGCGTTGACGGTGGCGCGGTCGGAGTTCACGGCTCGGCGCGAGGAGGAGTCACAACGGCGCCAGGCTCGGCAGATCTGGGACCAGGCCCAGACCCGGCGGACCGCAGC
>JAUTXM010000034.1 GCA_030838025.1 Acidimicrobiaceae bacterium | reverse complement strand
GTTGGCCCGCAGCCGGGAGGAGGAGACCCGCCGTCTGGCGTGCGACGAATGCCTCCGCATCGCCCGTGAACTGCACGACGTGGTGGCCCACGACATCTCCCTGATCAACATGCAGGCGTTGAGCGCCCTCCACCTGATCGACCGCCAGCCCGAGCGAGCGCGAGAGGCACTGGCCGCCATCAAGGTGTTCAGCAAGGAGGCGCTGGTCGAACTGCGGTCCGTTCTCGGGGTCCTCCGCCAGGTCGACGAGGCGGCGCCCCTCAGCCCTGCGCCCAGCCTGGATCGACTCGACGAGCTACTGGCCCGGACCGAGACGACCGGGCTCCCGTTCCGCCTCGAACGCCCGGAGGATCCGGTGCCCGGGCCGCTGCCGAGCGCCGTCGACCGGGCGGCCTACCGCATCGTCCAGGAGGCGCTGACCAACGTGACCCGCCACGCCCGGGCGTCCACCGCCATGGTCCGAGTCACCCGGAGCGCCGGTCACCTCGTCGTGGAGGTGGTGGATGACGGAGCCCCGGTCGCCATCCCGGCCAACAGCCACGGCGGCTCGGGCATCGCGGGCATGCGCGAACGGGCCACCGCCCTCGGCGCGCAGATCGCCGCACGGATCGCATCTACTGACGCGGAGCATGGCTCTGGAGTGAATCAGGGTTTCTGGGAGATCGGGCGGCGTCTCGAGATGCACCGGTCGGACAGGTCGACTGCGCTCTTGCTCACTACGAAAGACACGCCGGCGGCGCCGACGTTCGTCAATACCGCCCAGCTCATCGGCTCCGCCTTGCCTCGTAAGGGTTGCTGACAGGTGCTGGATCGCCTCTCGGTCCGCGTACGGTTTGACAGGGTCAAATGGCGGCGAGGATGACCACGACGCCCAACAGCGACTCGCCGAGGTAGGGCTTCCAGTCGGCCATGCTCCATCGTAAGAAGAGGGGAGCGGGCAGGACCTGGTGCCCGTGTAGGAGCGCGACCGCGAGCGTTTCACCTGCGACAACGAAGCCCACCAGCAGCCTGACTGATCGCGGATGGCGACGACCCATCCACGAGCCGACCGCCCCGAAGAGCGGTCCTGTAACCACACCGGCAAGGCGGTAGACCCGGTTCGCCCGTACATCAACGAGGGACTCAGCGAGGAATCCGCGTCGCCGAGCTGACCGGCCAAGATCACGGTGAGGACCGCATAGAAGCCGGCAAGCGCAAGAAGTGTGCTGCTCAATCCCGTGAGCGCACCCCGCGGCAGCGTCCTGCAGCGCTGCGCGGGAAGCACGGCAACAAGTAGCCGTGGGGCCCGGGAACAGATCGGGCGGTGGCTGAGGGCGGGCATGGTCGAGAACGGCCGGTTCAGCCAGACCGAGGAGGGAACTCGCCCAGGGCGGGGTGGTCAGCCCCTTGCTGCTGAACTTCGCTTTACACGGGATGGAAGCCGTTGCGCCCTGTAACCGGGCTGTGCTGGGGCCCGTTCGAATTCTCGGTCATGTCCGCACCGTGGGGCAAGCGGCGACTCACGGACGCCGCACCACCACGGCCCGACAACACTGGGGCCGTGTCGTCGTCGCCGCTGCGAGACGTCGGCCGCCGCTACCAGACCTGGGGTCACGACATGGTCCACGAGATCTCCCCACTGCTTGAGGATGTTCGGCACCGAGGCCCGAGAGGGCCTCACGAAATGGTGCACCCTGTGACGAACTACCCGGACCAGCCAGCCAAGCGACGCTTCGATCAGATCGCGCCGCTGGGCCAGGTCTGATATCGCCGCCTCTTCGCACCCTCGTTCTTCGAAGCGCTGTCAGCCTGAGTAGAGACGGCTCGTTTCGTACCCGGAGGACGGAGCGAGACGGGCGACGATAACTGCGCAATTCGCCGAACGAGGCTCATACCCGGAAACAATAATTGACAGTCACAATTGTCGCACTAAAATCTGGTATATTCGGATAGCGCCAGAAGGCGTGTCGGCTATTGTTTCGGTCCACGCGACGCGCCGACCCAAGCGGAGGATATTCAAATGAGACCACCTGCCAGGTTGCGAGCCGTGAAGGTGGGCGCACTTGTTTCGGTGCTTTATATCGGAAGCCTGTTTGGGGCGTCGCCTGTGTTTGCGGCGCCCGCGACCTCAGCGACCGCGGTCTCAGCGACCGCGGCCTCAGCGACCGGAATGAGCCTGTTCTCGAACTCGAACTATGGTGGTTGTGCGCTTTATACTCAATACACCAGTATCTACACTTTTACAACACTTTCGTACAACGCAGGTACAGGCTGCCCGCGCTTGAACGACAGCGTGTCGTCAATTGTGAACGGGTTCTATATCTCTGAAACGTTCTCTACGAGTGCTGGGTATACTGGACACACTCAGACGATCGCTGCCCGCTCACAGGTGTCCGGGGTGAGATATAACGATCAGTACAGCTCATACCGGCCCTAGCGCACAGCCCCATTCGATCTCGTCCGATCCGGGAGGTCAACGTTGCTTGAAAGGGTCGTGGCGTGGTGTCGGATCCGCCTTTGTGACGCTCAGTCTGCTCGTTTCGGCATGCAGTGGCGCGACCAAGGCTCGCGCTACATCGGCACCGTTGCGTCCCGGCTTCCCGGCTGGTCATTCACTCGACGATAAGAATGTTCAGAACGGAAGCACGTTCCAGCTCAACGGGACAGATATCGGTCAAACGTACCGGTTCTCATTTCCCATTTTCAAGAATACGTCGAAGAGCCCAATAATCGTTACCTCAGTTCGCCTTGTCCATGTACCTGCGGATGTCCAAGTGCTCGGTTATCCCGAATTCACAATCACGTCCGATTCAGGTTACCCGCTCGATCAGCGTTTCGATTTTCCGGGAAGCGCCCCCGAGCCCTTATCATTTTCCGGCCCAATTGTGGTTGCGCCAGGGGAGCGGAGTCCTCACTTCTTCATGGTGGCGGTTCGTTTAAGGCAGGCGACAAGGGAGACGATGCGTGGGTGTGCCGTCGCATACACCCAAAGAGACACTCAATTCGAGCAGCAGATGAGTTGTCAGTTCGCGCTCACGCCCTAGCCACGCCTAAGCTGATGTGGAAGGGCCATGTCAAGGGGACTGTGCGAAGTGGTGAGTTCCTTTTTGGTCGCCCCGAACCGGATGGAATGATCGGCGCCTGGTGTCCGCCCAAGTCGACATGGACGCCTACGCAACGCCCGTCGTCAAGCGACTCTCGGTCGCTATCGCTGTGGCCGCCGTGGGGGGTTGTCGCGGCCATTGTGGCGGTACACCCCTCGGGAGCGGCCGCTTCCCTTCCCGTCCCGACCACGGCCAGCGCCTCGACCAATCCTGCCGCCCGCACGCCGATCGCGACCGCCGCCGCTCCTTCCGCCCGAACGTCGAATGCGAACGCCGCTTCGCGGGGCGGCACCGGGCCAACGACCGCCGGTCCCGGAGCCACGACCGCCAGTGGGAATATCCCCAACACGAAGCCCAACCGGCGCACGTCGCGACATCCCGCTGCGCCCGCGACCGTGCGGTAGGACTTCGTTCCTGCGATATCGACGAACGCAAAGCGACCTCCGGGGCGTAGCACCCGCAGGGACTCGACGACCGCCTGCTCACGCCGCAATGCCGGGTGCAGGTTGTGGATAGCGAGGCAGGCGAGTACCAGGTCGAACGATGCGTCCGGGATCGGAAGCTCCGTGATGTCAACGTCGATGAGTGTTACCCGATCCTGCACCCCAAGGCGGCGCGCGTTGTCCAGACACAGCGCACGGTTGGATCCCGCCTGGTCACGGGAGCGCCAGAGGTCCACGCCGGTCGCGGCGCCCCCCGGGAGGCGTTGCGCCGCGCCAAGGAGCAGCAGGCCACTGCCGCAACCCAAGTCGAGCACATCTTCATCGCGAACCAAGGCCAACCGGTCGCGGAGCCGGTCCCGCACACCGATCTTGCCGACCTTGGAGCTGTACACCATCAGGCCACCGATCACGACCCCGACCACCACAGCCCCAAGTTGGACGATGTTGGCTTCGGTCCGGCCCGAGATCGGGACAGAGACGACGATGTCGTCAATCCGCTCACCTCGGTGAGCCAGGAGCGAATTGAGCGCACCGCCCACGGCGACGAGGACCACGTCGTTCACGGTGCCTCCGTAGTTCTGGCCGACCGAGCGGACCTGGGCCAGATCGGCCCGGGCGACCCCGAAGCGGCGTCGAGATCCCACCGGTCGATTCAGTGAACAGCGAGGCGCCCGCGGGATCGCCCCCGGGCGAAGCTCGCCAAGAGCGTCCCGCAGCCGGGCTGGGACGCCCCAAAGGTGCCCGAGAGCGTGGAGCCTGCCGGTGGCCGCGTCTAGGAAAAGCCTTTGCCAGGATGGCTTGGGCCTCGGGAAGTCCCGCTCCGGTGGGCCGCCCCGCCGTCGACGAGGTTGGCGAGGACCGCGAGGCCTCCCATCCCATCTGCCAGCACGTGATGAAACACGATGATCAGGGCACAGCCCTCGTCGGCGAGGGCCGTGACCAGGCTGGCCGACCACAGCGGATGCTCGGCTGGAAGCGGGTCGGTCACGATGCCAGCCGCAACCCCGAGAAGGGCCTCCTGGTTGCCAGGCGGTGGACAGCGAACATCGTGGACATGTCGAGTGATGTCGAACTCGGGATCGTCGACCCAGACCGGCCGGCCACAGCCCGGTGGTGTCGACACCAGCTTTTGGCGTAACCGCGGGATGCCGCGAATCCGTCCGCCAGGGCATCCCGGACCGCACTCGCGGCCAGATGCGTGCCAGGCTCGAAGACGAGGATCGCGCCCACCTGGAGCGGCGCCGGGCCGACATCGGAGGCCAGCTCCCCCATGTCGATTGCACTCGCGCGCTCGACTGTCACCACAAACCGGGAATCAGCCGCCGGCGGTCGGCGGCGAATCGGAGGTACCGCTCGCCGAGACAATCGAGCAGCGCTCGTTCCTCGAAGCCGATACGAACGGCCAGCCCAGCAGTGGACACACCATCGCCGAGCTGTGCGCAGCCGTCGACGACCCCGTCGTCGTGCTCCCACAACTGTTCGCGCTGTGCTGGCAACACCGGCTCCGCTTCGACCTGACCACCCACCTGCGCTACTAAACCACCGAGGTCTCGATTCCGGTCCGGTCCGCCCTGGTGACCAGTGGTGACCACCGACGCCACGTGGCGTCCCCGCCGCCTGGGTCTGGGTCTGGGCACCAAGTGGGGCCTGGTGCGGTACCGGTGGGGGCGGACTCGTCGGGGGTGGCGGCCCGTCAATCCATAGTCATCTGGCCGCCGCCGAACTCGTCCTCCATGCCGCCGCCTTCGGAGGGGTCGCCGTAGCTCGGCTCCTCAGGATTGTCGGCCAC
>JAUTXM010000024.1 GCA_030838025.1 Acidimicrobiaceae bacterium | reverse complement strand
GGCGACGATCAAGCCGACCGCCGTGTCCACGGCGGCTACGACAAGGCGATCTACGCCTACGCGTCGGAGGACTACCGCTGGTGGTCGTCCCAGCTCGACCACGCGCTCGAGCCGGGCACGTTCGGGGAGAACCTGACCACCGAGGGCGTCGACCTGGTGGACGCGGCCATCGGGGAACGCTGGCTGGTCGGGTCGGCCACCTTGGAGGTCAGCGAGCCACGCCTGCCGTGCTACAAGCTCGGCATGCGGATGGGCGACGCCACCTTCGTCGACGACTTCGACCAGGCCAGCCGGTTCGGCACCTACCTACGGATCGTCGACGAGGGCGAAGTGTCGCCCGGCTGCGAGATCATCGGGGTGCAACGACCGGAGAGCACCTTGACCATCGGCGACCTGGTGGAGGCCCATCATCGTCCGACCCCGGGCCTGCTCGGTCAGATCGCGGCCACCAGCGCCGCGCCCGAGCGGTGGCGGGCCATGGCCGAACGGGCGCTGCTGCGCCGACAGGCGCGGTGAGGGCCCGGCGGCTCACACCGGCCGACGACGGTCCGGGCACGACGGACCACGTCATCACGTACGACGGGCGACCACGCCCCTATCGCGTCCATGTCCCGCCGGTCCTGCCGGTGGGCGCGCCGCTCGTCATCCAGCTCCATGGCGGGGGCGGAAACGGCGCCGGCCTCGACCGGCTCACACGCTTCCACCGCCTGGCGGATCGGGAGCGTTTCGCCGTGGTGTCGCCCAACGGCTTCGACCGGCACTGGAACGACGGTCGGTTGCCGGCCATGCCGGGCGCGGTCGACGACGTCGGCTTCGTCGCCGCCCTGATCGACTGCCTGGCGGGATGGCTGCCCATCGATCGGCGGCGGGTGTACGCCGTGGGGATCTCGAACGGGGCCATGATGGCGGCCCGCCTGGCCAGCGGGCTCCCCGACCGAATCGCGGCCTTCGCCCAGGTGGCGGGGACGGCGCCCGCCGATGCCCCGAGCT
Organism: Acidimicrobiaceae bacterium; assembly: GCA_030838025.1. Classification (GTDB taxonomy): domain Bacteria; phylum Actinomycetota; class Acidimicrobiia; order Acidimicrobiales; family Palsa-688; genus JALYXV01. The sequence continues at coordinate 15,021 of JAUTXM010000024.1, read as the reverse complement.
GGTGGCGTCCCGACCGGCCGGTACCGCTCATCCAGATCCACGGCACCGGTGACGCCATCGTGCCCTATGCCGGCGGGGCAGTGCGGACCCAGCGACGGGGCGGCATCGACCGAGGCCGCGTCCTCGGGGTGGAGGAGTGGGCGGCGCTACTGGCGACCCACAACGGCGCCGTCGGGCCTGTGGTGACCAGGATCGAGCCGGACGTGACCATCCGGGCTTGGCGGGGCGCAACCGCGCCGTGCGACCTCGAGTTCTGGCGGGTGGACGGCGGCGGCCATACCTGGCCGGGCGGGGTCCAGTACCTGCCGATTGGCATCGTGGGCCCGACTTCGGCGACCTTCGACGCCACCGCCGAGATCTGGCGGTTCGTCTCCGCCCACAACATCTAGCGGATCCGGCGAGCAAAACTGCAAGCGGCGCGACATGATTGGGACATCTCCGGGAAGGGGAGGCCCATGAAGGTCGCAATGACCATTAATGGGACGAGTCAGGAACACGAGATCGAAGCGCGTGTCCTGCTCGTCCAGTTCATTCGAGACGTCGCAGGATTGACCGGCACCAACGTCGGCTGCGACACCACGTCGTGCGGCACCTGCACGGTGCTGCTCGACGGTGAGTCGGTGAAGTCCTGCACTGTGCTGGCCGTCCAGGCCGACGGCGCCGAGATCATGACGATCGAAGGCCTGGCTGACCCGGGCACGCTGCACCCGATGCAGGAGGCATTCCGCGAGAACCATGCCCTGCAATGCGGGTTTTGCACTCCGGGCATGGTGCTGGCCGCGGTGTCGCTCTTGAAGGAGAACGCTCACCCAAGCGAGCAGGAGGTGCGCAGCGCCTTGGAAGGCAACCTGTGCCGCTGCACCGGGTACCACAACATCGTCAAGGCGATACTCGCCGCCGCCGATGCCGCCGGAGCGGAGGTACCGGCATGACCGCGGTCGTCGGAACCCGCATGCTGCGCAAGGAGGACCCGGAGCTCCTGACGGGCGAAGCCCGGTTCGTGGACGACCTGGTCATCCCCGGAGCGCTGCACCTGGCCATCGTCCGCAGCCCCCATGCCCACGCCACCATCAAGTCGGTCGACCTGACGGCGGCCTTGGCCCAGCCCGGGGTCGTGGCCGCCTTCAGCGGCGCCGACCTGCGCTCGGAATGGGCCGGACCCATGCCCTGTGCCTGGCCGGTGACCGAGGACATGCTCAACCCTGAGCACTTCCCGATCGCGGTACAGACCGCCTGTTACGTCGGCGACGCGGTGGCCGTGGTCGTGGCCGAGACCGACATGGCCGCCCGGGACGCAGCCGAGCTGGTGGACATCGACTTCGACGTCCTGCCCGCGGTGGTCGACCTGGAGGACGCCCTCTCCGACCGGGTGCTGGTCCACGAAGCGCTGGGCACCAACCGGTCCTACACCTGGGAGCTCATCCCCGCCCCCGAGGCGGTCGAAGAGGCCTTCGCCAACGCCACCCATACCGTCGTGGAGCGCTTTGTCCAGCAACGGCTGATTCCCTCAGCCATGGAAACCCGAGGCGTGGTCGCGGTCCCGGCGGTGTACGGCGGCGAATTTACCCTCTATACCGCAACCCAGATCCCCCACATCCTGAGGGTGCTGGCGGCGCTGACCGTCGGTGTTTCCGAGAGCAAGCTGCGGGTCGTGGCGCCCTCGGTGGGCGGCGGCTTCGGCTCCAAGCTCGACGTGTACGCCGAGGAGCTGCTGTGCCTGGCCCTGGCCCGGCGCCTGCGCCGGCCGGTCCGCTGGAGCGAGGACCGCATGGAGAACACGCAGGCCACCATCCAGGGGCGGGGCATGATCCAGCACATGGAGTTGGCCGCCGACGCCGACGGCCGGGTGACCGCCGTTCGGGTCCGGCTGCTGGCCGACATGGGGGCCTACCTGCAGCTGGTAACACCGGGCATCCCCCTGCTCGGGGCGTTCCTCTACGGCGGGGTGTACGACATCCCGGCCTACTCGTTCGTGTGCACCGGGGTCTTCACGACCAAGACGCCGACCGACGCCTACCGCGGGGCGGGTCGCCCCGAGGCGACCTATGCTCTCGAGCGGGCCATGGACGCCCTGGCGCGCCAGGTGGGGGTGGACCCGGCCGAGATCCGGCGGCGCAACTACGTGCGGGCCGACCAGTTCCCCTACAGCTCCTCAGGCGGGCTGATCTTCGACAGCGGGAACTACGAGCCCGCCCTGACCCGGGCCATGGAGATGGCGGGGTACGACGATGTGCGGGCCGAACAGAAGGAGCGGCGATCGGCGGGTGGGACGAAGCACCTCGGTATCGGCCTGTCGTCGTACGTGGAGATGTGCGGCCTGGCGCCCAGCCGGGTGTTGTCGGCGTTGCGCTACGTGGCGGGCGGTTGGGAGTCGTCGACCGTGCGGTTCCTGCCCACGGGCAAGGTCCAGGTCGTGACCGGCACCACCCCGCACGGGCAGGGCCATGAGACGTCGTGGTCCATGATCGTCGCCGACCAGCTGGGGGTGAACCCCGATGACGTCGAGGTCCTTCACTCCGACACCTCGATCGCGCCGCACGGGATGGACACCTACGGCTCGCGCTCGCTGTCGGTGGGCGGCACGGCGCTGTGGCTGGCCACCGAGAAGGTCATCGAGAAGGCCAAGCTGATCGCGGCCCACCAACTGGAGGTGGCGGCCGACGACCTGGACTACGCCGGTGGCACCTTCACGGTCAAGGGCTCGCCCGACCGAACCATGGCGATCGGCGCCGTGGCTTTCGAGGCGTTTACGGCCCACAACCTCCCCGACGGGTTGGAACCCAACTTGGAGGCGTCGAGCCATTGGGACCCGCCCAACTTCACGTTTCCCTTCGGCACCCACATCTGTGTCGTGGAGGTCGACGAGGAGACCGGGAAGGTGGACGTCCTCAAGTACGTGGCGGTCGACGACTGCGGGACCCAGATCAACCCGCTGATCATCGAGGGCCAGGTCCACGGTGGGATCGTGCAGGGCGCGGCCCAGGCGCTGTTCGAGGAGGCGATTTACGACGACGACGGCAACCTGATCACGTCGTCCTTGGCCGATTACCTCGTCCCATCGGCGGCCGACTTCCCGAGCATGCAGACCGACACGACCGTGACTCCAAGCCCCACCAACCCGATGGGCGTGAAGGGAGTGGGCGAGGCGGGCACCATCGCCGCCGCCCCGGCGGTGATGAACGCCATCATCGACGCCTTGTCGCCCTTCGGCATCACCGATATCGACATGCCGGCCACCCCCCAGCGGATCTGGACGGCGATCCAACAGGCCGGCGGCACGAACGGAGGCCCCCGATGATCACGGCCAGCTTCGAGTACCGGCGGGCCGGTTCCGCCGACGAGGCGATTGCGCTGCTGACCGAGAACGGCGACGACGCCAAGCTGCTGGCGGGTGGCCACTCGCTGCTTCCCCTGATGAAGCTGCGCTTGGCCCGCCCGAGCATGCTGATCGACATCGGCCGGCTGGCCGACCTGTCGTACATCCGGGTCGACGGCGACCAGATCGCCATCGGCGCCCTCACCCGCCATCACGACGTGGAGGTGTCGGAGCTGTTGGCGCGGGAGGTGCCCTTGTTGCCGGCCGCCGCCGGCCAGGTCGGCGACCCCCAGATCCGCCACCGGGGAACGATCGGGGGTTCGCTGGCCCACGGTGACCCAGCCTCGGACCTGCCGGCGGTGGTACTGGCACTCGGAGGCACGATCGTGGTCCGGGGGCCTGGGGGCGAGCGTTCGATTCCGGCGGCAGAGTTCTTCAACGGCTTCATGGAGACGGCATTGGCAGCAGACGAGGTGCTCACCGAGATCCGGGTGCCCCGTCTGGAGGGGGCGGGGTGGTCGTTCCAGAAGTTCAACCGCCGAGCCCACGACTGGGCGATCGTCGGCGTGGCGGCCGTGAAGACCGGGGCCGGGTCGGGGTCGAACGGTGAAGGTGCCGGCGTGGCGCTGGTCAACATGTCATCGACACCCGTCCGGGCGACCGGGGTGGAGGAAGCGCTGGCTTCGGGCGCATCGGCCGCCGAGGCGGCGGCACACGCCGCCGACGGGCTGGACCCGCCGAGCGACATCAACGCCAGCCCGGAGTTCCGCCGCCATTTGGCCCAGGTCCTGGTCCGCCGGGCCCTCGAGGAGGCCGGCGTCTGACCCAATCCGGGCCGCACGATCCCGCCCAGGTGCTGGCGGCGCTCACCGAACACGGCTACCTCGCCGACGAGGGGCTGGCGACCGCCATCTACCTGGCGCTCGTCCTCCCCCGACCGCTCCTCCTCGAAGGCGAGGCCGGGGTGGGCAAAACCGAGGTGGCCAAGGTCCTCGCCCGCTGGACGGGCGGCGACCTGCTCCGCGTCCAGTGCTACGAGGGCATCGACGTGGGCCAGGCAGTGTACGAGTGGGACTACGCCCGCCAGCTTCTGCACCTCCGGGCGGCCGAGGTGGCCCGCGTGACCGGAACCGCCGGAGCGGCCGGAACCGGGGCGGCCGGAACCGGCGTGGCCGGAACCGCCGGGGCGGCGGGCCGCGACGTGGAGGACGAGTTGTACTCCGAGCGCTTCCTGGTGCGCCGGCCCCTGCTGGCGGCGATCGACCACCGCGAGGGGCCGCCGCCGGTGTTGCTGATCGACGAAGTCGATCGGGCCGACGACGAGTTCGAGGCCTTCCTGCTCGAGATCCTCTCCGACTACAGCGTGACCGTGCCCGAACTGGGCACCTTCCGGGCGTCGCAGCCGCCGGTGGTGATCATCACCTCCAACCGGACCAGGGATGTGCACGACGCCCTCAAGCGCCGCTGCCTGTACCACTGGGTCGAGCACCCGTCCTTCGAGCGCGAAGTTGCGATCGTCAGGTTGCGGGCTCCCGAGGTCGTCGACCGGTTGGCCCGCCAGGTCGCGGGCGCGGTCGAGCAGCTGCGGACCATGGACCTGTACAAGCCGCCCGGCGTGGCGGAGAGCATCGACTGGGCTTGCGCCCTGGCGGCGCTCGGACAGGCCCAGCTGGACGAACACAGCGTCGAGATGACGCTCGGGACAGTGCTCAAGTACCGCGAGGACCAGGAACGGGTACGGCGAGCCGATATCAGCGAGCTGGTCCGCTCCGCGGTCCTCCGCGGGGCATGAACCTCGGCGGGCGCCGTGATTGACGCTGATTCGCGGCCGCTGACGGGCGTGGACCGCATGGCCGTCGCCTTCTCGCATCTCCTGCGGGCCCAGGGTCTCGACGTGCCCGTCGGCTGCGTCACCGTGTTCGCCTCGGCGCTCGGAACGATCGGTGTCCAACGCCGGTCGTCGGTCTACTGGGCGGGGCGGGCCACGCTCGTCCGCCGGCCCGAGGACCTGCCCACCTACGACCGGTCGTTCGAGGCGTTCTGGCTGGGCCGGCCGCTGATCGAGCCGCGGCGCCCGGGCCCGGCCGCCGGCCCGATAGCGGTGCCCGTGCCCGCGGCGGAGGACGCCCCGGCCGCTGACGGCGACCCAGACGCGGACGCCGACGACGATCCGGACGAGGACGACAGCGATGCCGTGGCGTTGCGCTACAGCGCCACCGAGGTGTTGCGGGACAAGGATTTCGCCGCCTACACCAACGCCGAGTTCGCCCAGGCGCATCGGATGATGGCCGGAATGCGCCTGGCCGGAGACCTCCGTCGGTCCCGGCGCTGGCGACGGGCCCGGCGGGGCCGGTCCGATCTACGACGAACGGTTCGCCAGGCGCTGGCCAACGGCGGCGAGCCGATCCGCCGGGCCTGGCAGGCCCCGTCGCAGCGACCTCGGCGGGTCGTGCTCCTCTGCGACGTCTCCGGGTCGATGGAGCCCTACGCCCGGGGCATGCTCCGCTTCCTCCACGCCGCCGTCGTCGGCCGGGGCGCCGGCCGCGTCGAGGCCTTCGCGGTCGGCACCCGCTTGACCCGCCTGACGCGGGAGCTGGCGTGGCGGGACCCCGACGAGGCCCTCGCCCGGGCCGGCCGGGCGGTCAACGACTGGTCCGGCGGGACCCGGCTCGGCTCCGCCCTGAAGGAGTACAACGATCGCTACGGCGTGCGGGGAATGGCCCGGGGCGCGGTCGTCGTGGTGCTCTCCGACGGATGGGACCGGGGCGACCCGGCCGAACTGGCCCGCGAGATGGCCCGGCTGCACCGGGTGGCGCATCGCGTGATCTGGGTCAACCCGTTGAAGGCGGCGCCCGGCTACGCGCCCCTCGCCCAGGGGATGGCAGCCGCCCTCCCCCACGTCGACCGCTTCGTCACCGGCCATTCGCTGCGCTCGCTCGAGGACTTGGTCGCCGTCATCGGCGGAGTCGGCGGAGTTGCGGGTCCTCGGGTTGATCAGCGCGCCGGTAGCCGGTCACGATGAGCTTCTGGCGCACCCAGGCCTAGAGGTCGGCGACCGCGGGGATGACCTCCTTGCCGATGATCTCGATCTGGTTGTTGTTGGCCGCGTCGGGGACACCGCCGTGGGCCACCTGGATTCCCATGCCCGCCAACCAGCGCAACTGGTCAATGGTCTCGCCGACCTTCTCGCCGTTGTCGCCGACATCGAAACGAAACACCGCCGTCTTCTCGATCTCCTCGTAGTCGCGCCCCTCCGCCTCGCAGTGCCGGCGCAACACGTCGAGCTTGTGCTCGATGTCAGGACCGGGAAACAGGTTGCACGCCTGGGCGTAGCGGGCGACCAGGCGGAGGGTCTTCTTCTCGCCCGAGCCCCCGATGAGGATGGGCGGGTGGGGCTTGGTGATCGCCTGGGGCGAGTTCAGCGTGCGTTCCAGCCGGTAGTGCTTGCCGTGGTATGGGCCGTCGTCGTCGCTCCACATCTGGAGGCAGATCTGCAGCGTCTCCTCCAGCCGTTCGAAGCGCTCGGCGGTCGGGGGAAACGATAGACCGAGGCCCCGGGACTCCTCGTCGTTCCAGGCCGCCCCGATCCCGAGCCAGGCCCGGCCACCGGTGAGCACGTCGAGGGTAGTCACGATCTTGGCCAGCAGGCCCGGCGATCGGTAAACGGCGCCGGTCACGAGCGTCATCAACTTGGCCCGGGTCGTGCGGCCGGCGATGAAGCCCAGCGTGGTGTACGCCTCCAACATCTCGTGCTCGGGCGGGCCGATCATGCTGATCTGCCACACGTGGTCCATCACGCTGATGCGGTCGAAGTTGGCTTCGTCGGCCGCTTCGACGACCCGGGCCACGTCGTGGCGCAGCTGGGCGGGGCCGTTGCCCCAGGTGAAATCGGAAACGTGTAGGCCAAGCTTCACAGGTGCTCCTCTCGAGGGCGGGCATGACGGACGCTACGCGCCTTGGGCACAATGACCGCGTGAGCGAGCGGATCGCGGTGGTGCTGGCCGCCGGGGCGGGGAGCCGGTTCGAGGGCGAGACCCACAAGTTGCTGGCGCCGTTTCGGGGCCGGCCGCTGGTGACCTGGGCGCTCGAACACGCGCTGGCAGCGGGGCTCGACCGGACCTGGGTCGTCACGGGCGCGGTCGACCTGGCGGCGGCCGGCGTGGTGCCGCCCGGCGTCGAGGTACTGGTGAACGAGCGGTGGGCCGAGGGTCAGGCGACGTCGCTCCAGGTCGCCGTGGCCGCGGCCCGACCAACGCCTGCGGGCTGCCTCGTCGTCGGACTCGGCGACCAGCCGTTGATCTCGGCCGAGGCGTGGCAGGCGGTGGCGGCGCCGGCAGCGGCGGGGCGGCCGACCGCAGCGGCGGGGCGGACGACCGCAGCGGCGGCGCGACCGATGGCGGTGGCTACCTACGGCGGGCGGCGGCGCAACCCCGTCCGCATCGACCGGGAATGCTGGGACCTCCTGCCGACCGAAGGCGACGAGGGTGCCCGGGTGCTCCTGCGCCAGCGCCCTGACCTGGTGATGGAGGTGCCGTGCGAGTCCGACCCGGCGGATGTCGATACTGTCGCGGACCTGCAGTACCCGGGACGATGACAATGAGGTCCACATGAGCGACGGCACAGGATCACCGCAACCGGCGGCGGTAGCGGTTCTGGCGGTGGTCATCGTCGCCCTGCTGGCGGCCGGCGGGATCGGAGTGGCGACCCATCACTCCGACAGCAAGTCCCCTGCCGCCGTCATCCCGGCGGCCTTCCAGCGCGTGATCGACCAGAACGACCATGTCAGCTTCGCCGTACCCGAGGCGTGGCGGGTACGGGTCCTGCCGGGTGGCCCCCTGAGCAGCCAGGTGCAGGCGCTCAAGGTGACCGATCCCCAGTTGGCCGGCCTGGCCAGCCTGGCGTCGACTTCGGGGACAGACCCCCGGCTCGGTGTGGTCGCCACCGATCCCACCAGCCGCACGACCCTCGTCACCCTCAGCTTCGACGGAAACGGCATCAAGAAGGTCAGCAAGATTCCGGTGTCCAGCGTCGAGGATCCCCTGATCCAGGCGGGGGCCAAGAACATCGAGGCGGTAGGGATTCATATGCCGGTCGGCGATGGCGAGCAGGTGTCGAACCAGCTACCGGTCGGAACGACGACCGTCTCGGAGGTCTCGTTCTACTTCGTACACGGCGGCCGCGTCGTGGAAGTCGTCCTGGTCTCCCTCCAAAGCCAGCCCCCCAAAGCGTTGGCCCAGCAGATCGAGGGAAGCGTGGCCGCCGCCTGACGACGGCCCGATCCGACTAGAGGTCCACCCGGCGCCCCAAGAGGCAGAACTCGTTGCCCTCGGGGTCGGCCAGCACCACCCACGGCACGTCAACCTGTCCCACGTCCACCTGCCGGGCCCCGAGCGACAGCAGCCGTTCGAGCTCCTCGGCCTGGTCGCACCCTGAAGGATTGAGGTCGATGTGCAGCCGGTTCTTGACCGCCTTGGCCTCGGGAACGGGCACGAACACCAGCACCGGCGGCGCGGCGGTGTGGTCGCCGGTCGACGACAGCCAGAAGAACCCCGACTCCGACTCCTCGACCAGCGGCCAATCGAGGACCGTGGCCCAGAAGCGACCGACTCGCCCCGGGTCCGCGCAATCGATCACGATCTCCCGCAAGACGCTCGCCACCAGCAATAAGGTAGCCAGGTCGACAACTCGCGTCACTCCAAGACAACACACGTCCTGGCCCGCGAGGACAACGTCACACTCGCGGTCACGGAGTGGGGCCAGGCTGAGGTGGCCCGGGGCACGATCCTCCTGGTCCACGGCTACCCCGACACGTCGGCGGTGTGGGAGCCGGTGGCCGAAATCCTCGCCCGGCGCTACCACGTGGTCACCTACGACGTCCGAGGCGCCGGCCACTCCTCGCCGCCCCCCGACACCGACGGATTCCGCCTGGCGCACCTCGCCGACGACCTGGCGGCGGTCGCGACCGCCGCCAGCCCCGACCGCCCCGTCCACCTCGTGGGCCACGACTGGGGTTCCATCCAGGGCTGGGAAGCCGTCTGCACCGAAGGCATTCGCGATCACATCGCCTCGTTCACGTCGCTCTACGCCCCCGGCCTCGACCACGCGGCCGCCTGGGCGGCGGCGCGCTGGCGCCACCCCACCCCCCACCACCTCCGCCAACTGGCGGCCCAGCAGCTGCGATCGTGGTACATCGTCGCCTTCCACCTCCCGGGGGCGCGCGCCGTCTGGCGAGCGGGGCTCGGGCGCCGGTGGCCGCAGATCCTGCAGAAGGTGGAAAAGGTGGCTCCATCCGATTCCTATCCCGCCGCTACCATCGCCGTCGACGGCGCCCAAGGAGTTGGCCTGTACCGGGCAAATTTCCGCAACCGCATCACGAGCCCAGATCCGCGAGCCACAACCGTGCCCGTCCAGGTGATCGTGGCGACCAAGGACCACTACGTGTCGCCGGCCATGAGCGAAGGGCTGGAACGATGGACCGAGCGGCTGTGGCGCACCGAGGTGGAGGCCGGGCACTGGCTGCCTCGAACCCACCCCGCACTGGTGGCCGAGTACGTGGCCGAGCTGGTCGACCACCTCGACGGCGGCCCTGAGTCCGACCGACTGCGCCGCAGCCGGGTAGGCCCATGATCAGGGCCCGGCGGGTCAGCTTCGAGTGGGGCACCACGCCGATGCACTGGGTGCCCGAGGACGCCTTCACGACCCATGTCATCAACGTGTTGCACCTGCTCCTGCCGGCGGGCGAGAGATGGTTCTGCGACGTGTTCCGCCAAGCGCTCCCCCTCCTCGCCGAGGGGCCGCTGCGAGAGGACGTCAAGGGTTTCATCGGCCAGGAGGCGGTGCACGCCCGGGCCCACTCCCTCGTGCTCGACCACCTGGCCGGCCAGGGCCTCGACACCGGCGCCTACACCGCCCGGATCGACTGGATGTTCGAGCGCCTCCTGGGCGACCACGGGCTCGGCGAGGACCGCGGCCCGAGGTGGCTGCGCCGGCGCTGGCTCGTGACCCGGTTGGCCATCGTCGCCGCGATCGAGCACTTCACCTGCGTGCTCGGCTACTGGGCTCTCTCGGAGTCGAGCGCCTTGGACGACGCCGGTGCCGATCCCACCATGCTCGACCTGCTGCGCTGGCACGGGGCCGAGGAGGTGGAACACCGAGCGGTCGCCTTCGACCTGTATCAGCGACTGGGGGGCGGTTACCTCCGGCGGGTGGTGGCCATGGCCGGCGTGCTGCCGGTGATCCTGGGCCTGTGGATTCTCGGGACCCACTACCTCGTCGACCACGACCCCGAGGCGGGACCACGGGACCATCCGAGCGTGTGGCGCTTCGTCAAGGTGAGCCGCCGCACCCACCGCCTCCCGACGCCGGGTTACCTGACGAGCAGCGTCCCCAGGTATCTCCGGCCGAGCCACCACCCGTCGCAGGAGGCATCGACCGAGGAGGCGCTGGCCTATCTGGCTCGGTCGCCGGCCGCCCGAAACTACGCGGCCGCCAATCCCTGACCGGCAGGACGCGCCCCATTCTGGGTGGTATGTATCGCTTTGGGCCCGGTTATTGCTGTCCAGCGACGATAAGTGCGCCCAAAGCGCTCAGGTGTCCCCAGAGCGGGCGGCGTGGGTCGGATTCCCCGGCCGGGTCGGACCCGGCGACAGGTCGACGGGCCGCGGGCGCACCTGAGCGCCGGGGGCAAACCGCGACGAAGGTCACCTTTTCCCCCCTCTGGCCTTAGATAACCTGAACCATGAGCCTGGACCTCGGCGATGATCCCCTCGACTCGTCGCCGGTCCTGGTCGTCGATTTCGGGGCGCAGTACGCCCAGCTGATCGCCCGGCGAGTGCGGGAGGCGCACGTCTACAGCGAGATCGTGCCCCACACGCTGGCGGCGTCGGAGCTGCTGGCGCGGCGGCCGGCGGCGATCATCTTGTCGGGGGGGCCGGCCAGCGTGTACGCCGCCAATGCCCCGACGATCGACCCGGCGGTGTTCAGGGCAGGGGTGCCGGTGCTCGGGATCTGTTACGGGTTCCAGCTGATGGCGGCGGGGTTGGGCGGGGTGGTTTCGCGCACCGATGTCGCCGAGTTCGGGCGGACCGACGCCCGGCTCGAGGCGGGCAGCTCGCTCTTCGGCGACCAGCCGGCCGCGCAGCCCGTGTGGATGTCGCACCGGGACTCGGTGGTGCAGGCGCCCGGTGGTTTCCGGGTCACGGCTTCGACGCCTGGTGCGGTGGTGGCGGCGTTCGAGAATCCGGCGGCGCGGCTGTACGGGCTGCAATGGCACCCGGAAGTCATGCACACGGCGTACGGCCAGGCCACGCTGGAGCGTTTCCTGCGGGAGGGGGCGGGGATCGAGCCCCGGTGGACGACGGCGAGCATCATCGACCGCAGCATCAAGGCGATCAGCGACCAGGTGGGGCCGAGCCGGGTGCTGTGCGGACTGTCGGGGGGCGTCGACTCGGCGGTGGCGGCGGCGCTGGTGCACCGGGCGGTCGGGGATCAGCTGACGTGCGTGTTCGTGGACCACGGCCTGTTGCGCCAGGGCGAGCGGGAGCAGGTCGTCCGAGACTACGTGCAGGCGACGGGGATCAAGCTCAAGGTGGCGGACGCGTCGGAGCGGTTCCTGGACGCGCTGGCGGGCGTCGTCGACCCGGAGCAGAAACGCAAGATCGTGGGACGTGAGTTCATCCGGGTGTTCGAGCAGGCGGCTCGGGAGGTGCTGGAGTCGTCGGAGGGGGGCGGTGGAGGCGACATCGAGTTCCTGGTCCAGGGGACGCTGTACCCCGACGTGGTCGAGTCGGGCGGCGGGACGGGCACGGCCAACATCAAGAGCCACCACAACGTGGGCGGGTTGCCGTCGGATCTGAAGTTCCGGTTGATCGAGCCATTGCGGGCGTTGTTCAAGGACGAGGTCCGGGCGCTCGGCGCCGAGTTGGGGTTACCCGAGCCGATCGTGTGGCGCCAGCCGTTTCCCGGCCCCGGGCTGGCCATCCGGATCATGGGCGAGGTCACGGGCGAACGCCTCGAGGTGTTGCGCCAGGCCGACGCCATCGCCCGCTCGGAGCTGACGGCGGCGGGACTGGACCGCAGCGTGTGGCAATGCCCGGTCGTGCTCCTGGCCGACGTCCGCTCGGTCGGCGTCCAGGGTGACGAGCGGACCTACGGGCATCCGGTGGTGTTGCGGCCCGTGTCCAGTGAGGACGCCATGACGGCCGACTGGTCGCGGTTGCCCTATGACGTGCTGGCCCGGATTTCGTCACGCATCACCAACGAGGTCGAGCAGGTCAACCGGGTCGTGCTGGACATCACGAGCAAGCCGCCGGCCACGATCGAGTGGGACTAGGGCGTTCTTTGACGGAGACAGGTACCGTTCATCCCGTGCTTCGGACGCGGGTGCGGTGGTGACGACCCGTGTCCTTTCGATGGTGCTGGCGGGGGGTGAAGGGAAGCGGCTCGCACCTCTGACGGCGGACCGTGCCAAGCCGGCCGTGCCCTTCGGCGGCCACTACCGCCTCATCGACTTCGTGCTCTCGAACCTGGCCAACGCCGGGTACCTGAGAATCGTGGTGCTCACCCAGTACAAGAGCCACAGCCTGGACCTCCACATCTCGCGCACCTGGCGGTTGTCGACCCTCATGGGGGACTACGTGACTCCGGTGCCGGCGCAGATGCGCGAAGGGCCGCGGTGGTTTTCAGGGTCGGCGGACGCGATCTACCAGAACCTCAATCTCATCGGCGACGAACGACCCGACTACATCTGTGTCTTCGGCGCCGACCACATCTACCGCATGGATCCCCGTCAGATGCTGGATCAGCACATCGCCACCGGTGCGGGCGTGACGGTCGCCGGCGTGCGGGTGCCGCTGGCGCAAGCCAGCAGCTTCGGAGTGATCGAGGCCGGTCGGGCGTCGAGTGATTCGAACGGGTCGAGCACCGGTTCAGCTGACTATGCCGGAGGAACCGACACCCGCATTCGAGCGTTCCGGGAGAAACCGACCGACGCCGTAGGACTGCCCGACGACCCCAACCGGGTTTTCGCTTCCATGGGCAACTACATCTTCACGACCGATGCCCTGGTCGATGCGGTCACGGCCGACTCCAAGAATGAAGGCTCCAAGAATGACGTCGGCGGCGACATCATCCCGGCGTTCGTGGCGGCGGCCGACGCCCATGTCTACGACTTCGAAGCCAACAAGGTGCCGGGAGCGACGGAACGGGACCGGGCGTACTGGCGCGACGTCGGAACCCTCGACGCCTATTACGAGGCCCACATGGATCTGGTGTCGGTGCATCCGATCTTCAACCTGTACAACCAGCGGTGGCCCATCTTCACGTCGGGGCCGCCGTTGCCGCCGGCCAAGTTCGTGTTCGAAGGGTCGGAGGGGACGGGGCAGGCGCTCAACTCCATGGTGTCAGCCGGGGTGATCGTCTCGGGGGGAACGGTGCGCCGGTCGATCCTCTCGCCCGGGGTGGTCATCGAGAGCCACGCCCAGGTCGAGGGGGCGGTACTGATGCATGACGTCCGGGTCGGCCCCGGGGCGATCGTGCGCAATGCCATCATCGACAAGAACGTCCAGATCCCACCGGGAGCGCGGATCGGGGTGAACCCGGAGTACGACCGCCGTTGTTTCACCCTCTCCGACAACGGGATCGTCGTCGTCGGTAAGGGCCAGGCCATCCCGCAATGCTGAGTCGCGGGTCGGGCCTGTGCGGGTCAGGCTTGTGCGGGTCGGGCGGGTCCGGCGGCTGCTGCGGGTTTGGATGGTGCGGCTTCGACGGCTGCTGCGGCTTCGGGTGGTGAAGGTCGCCCTCCTCACCCGGGAGTTCCCTCCGGAGGTGTACGGCGGGGCGGGCGTGCACATCGAGAACCTGGCGACCAACCTGGCGCCGCTGATCGAGGTTGAAGTCCACGCCTTCGGTGCACCTCGCGAGTCGCCTCTCGTCGCCGCGACCTACACCCCATGGGACGCACTGCGCCACGGCCCGGGTGGCAGCGCCTTGCAGCCGGTCTCGGTGGACCTGCTGATGGCCCAGGGCGTGGCGGGCGCCGACCTGGTTCACAGCCACACCTGGTACACCAACCTGGGCGGTCACCTGGCCAAGGAGATGCACGACATCCCGCACGTGATGACGACGCACAGTCTCGAACCGCTGCGACCGTGGAAGCTCGATCAGCTCGGGCCGGGGTACGGCGTCTCGTTGTTCTGCGAGCGAACGGCGATCACCGCCGCGGACGCCGTGATCGCAGTCTCGGCGGGCATGCGGACCGACGTATTGCAGACCTATCCGGCGGTTGACCCGGACCGGGTGGTTGTTATCCACAACGGCGTAGACCCGAACGACTACCACCCCGACCCCCGAACCGACGCCCTCATCCGACATGGGATCGATCCGGACCAGCCGTCGGTGGTGTTCCTGGGCCGGATCACGGCGCAGAAGGGCATCCTCGAACTGCTCGAGGCCGCGGAGTGGTTCGATCCCTCGGCGCAGCTGGTGCTGTGCGCCGCCTCGCCGGACACGCCCGCGATACAGGCGGCGGTTGCCGAGGCGGTCGCGGCGCTACGCCAGCGCCGCCGCGGGGTCGTGTGGATCGACGATCCGCTGTCGCGCCTGGAAGCGGTCCAGGTGCTCAGCCACGCGTCGGTGTTCGTCTGCCCGTCACGGTATGAACCGTTCGGGCTGGTCAACGTGGAAGCCATGGCGTGCGGTGTGGCGGT
>JAUTXM010000015.1 GCA_030838025.1 Acidimicrobiaceae bacterium | reverse complement strand
TGACCGGAAAGAAGGCCCAGGAGTCCCTGGACCTGGCCGGCATCACGTGCAACAAGAACACCATTCCGAATGATCCCCGCTCGCCGTTCGTCACCAGTGGCCTGCGCCTCGGCTCGCCCGCCATGACAACGGCGGGGATGGCGGAGGCCGAGATGGCCGAGATCGCGACCCTTATCGGCCGGGTGCTCCGGGATCCCGACAACACCGCTGAGCGGGCCGTGGTGCGTGACCAAGTCGCCAATCTTTGCGGCAAGTTCAGCCCTGATTTTTGAGGGCAACCGGCCGTGAGGCGGCACAGACGCGTGCGCCCCACTCCCAGCCGGGCGCCCATGACCGCGCCGCCTGCCCGCTGGGCTTAACGTTGTCGGCGATGCCGTCGCGTGCCGAGGGACCGGCCCATGTCTGACTACGGCGGCTACGGAATCGTTCTGGGCGTTGCCGCAGGGGGAACCTATGCCCTCACCTTCGTCGCCCGCCGCATGGCGTCTCGGTTCTCGTTCCTCGTGATGCCCGACGAACGTCGGGTTCACACCCGTCCCACCGCCACCGCGGGCGGGGGTGCGATGTTCATCGCGTTCCTCGCCGCCATGGTGGTGGCGTCCCAACTGAAGCAGTTCCGCCCGGTGTTCCGCGCCAACTCCGAACCCCTCGGCGTGGTCCTGGCGGCTGCGGTCGTGGTCGCGATCGGCCTGGCCGACGACCTGCGGGAGGTGAGCCCGCCGGGCAAGGTGTCAGGCCAGGTGCTCGCGGGCACGATCCTGTATTTCGCGGGCATCACCATGCTGTTCTTCCGGGTGCCCATCCTGGGCACGACACTGGTGCTGTCGCCTGACATCGCCCCGCTCATGACGGTGATCTGGGTGGTGGGGATGGCGAACGCCGTCAACCTCATCGACGGCCTCGACGGCTTGGCGGCGGGAATCGTCGCCATCGCGGCCGGAACGTTCTTCGTGTACTCGCATCAACTGCTGCGAGCCGGCAGCATCAGCGCCGACAACTCCGGGCTGCTGATCGCGGTGGTGTGCCTCGGCCTGTGCCTCGGTTTCCTGCCCCACAACTTCCATCCCGCCCGCATCTTCATGGGCGACGCCGGTGCCATGCTGCTCGGGTTGTTGATGGCGGCGTCGACGCTGTCGGTGGTGGGCCAGACCGACAACGCCTTCAGCGGGCGCACGTACTTCACCTTCGCCCCCATCTTCATCCCGTTCTTCATCCTCGGGATCCCGATGCTCGACACCGCCTTCGCGATCGTTCGTCGGGCGGGCCGGCGGGGCAACCCCACCAAGCCGGACAAGGACCACCTCCACCATCGCCTCATGCGCCTCGGACACGGGCAACGGCGCTCGGTGATGATCCTGTGGGCATGGACGGCGCTGTTGTCGGCGCTGGTCCTCTACCCCACGTTCTCCAACAACAAGGGCAACGCGGTCATCCCCTTCGGGGTGCTGACGCTCGGCGTGGCGCTGTACACCGTGTTCGCCCCCTCGGGCCGACGGGCCGGAGCGCCCGGATCGCCCGATGAGCCCGCTGAGCCTTTCGAGGGCGGTGAGCCTTTCGAGAGCGGCGAGCCCTTCGAGAGCGGCGAGCCCGGTGAGACCGCTGAGCCTTTCGAGGGCGGTGAACGCCGCGAGCCCGGTGCGGCCGTCGTTGTCGGCGACGCCGGCGAGGGCGGGGAGGCCGTTGCGGTGGTCGTGGCGGCACCTGCGCCGCCCACAATGGACGGCAACGGCGGCGCCTCGTCAAGCGGGTCACACGACGCTCCGACGGGTGTATCTCGGCTGGTCGGGGCGACGAAACCGCACGATAACGTAGGTCACTGACCGTCTCGGCGATCAGGCGCGGACTTGCGCGAGCGGACCCCTGTTTCATACATTCCCAGGTGCCGGCTGATGTTCACTCCAGCTGAGCCCATCGGACACTTCATGACTCCCAACGACACGCGCGACCTTTATCGAGCCGAAGACGACGCTTGGACGCGCGCCATGGAGCTGGCCCTGACGCCGATTGTGGCCGGGGGGCTTGGTTACGTGGTCGACCGCGTGATCGGCATCGTGCCGCTTTTCACTTTGATCTTCCTGGTACTCGCAGTGGTCGCAACCTTCGTCAAGATGTATTACGCCTACGACGCCAAGATGAAGGCCCACGACGCCGAATCCCCCTGGGGCCGGGCCCGGGCCCATGCCGCTGACCGGGCTGCCAACCCGAGATGACCCAGCCAAATCTGCTCACCACCCGCCTCGATGGGCCGGCAGTCGAACAGCAAGTCGCTCGCGACATGGTCCGCCGGGCCATTCCCCTCGCCCCGGTCCTCATGCTGATCGCGGGGCTCATCTGGGGGATCGACGGCGCCTTGTCCTCCGGCTATGCCATCGTCATCGTGCTGGCCAACTTCTTGCTTTCCGCAGCCATTCTGACCGCCACCGTCCGTGTCTCGCTGGCCTTGATGATGTCCGCGGTGCTCGGTGGCTACATCTTGCGCCTGGCGCTGGTGACCATTGCGGTCCTCGCGGTCATCCACCAGTCCTGGGTCGTGGTGGTTCCCCTGGCGTTCACGCTCATGATCACCCACCTGGGCCTGCTCTTCTGGGAGACCCGCTATGTGTCTGCGACCCTCGCCTACCCCGGCTTGAAGCCCCGCGGCGTGCACCCGGGCAGAAAGATGGCTGATCCCTCGTGATGCTTGAAGCCGCGCTCAAGTTCCCCCCCATTGGCGAGCTGGTCAAATGGCCGTCGTTTGGTCCGGGCGGGTTCAACAAGGTCGCCCTGATCTGCGTGGCCGCCACCTTCTTCACCCTGCTGCTGTTTTTCCTGGCCGGGCGCAATAAGGAGCTCGTGCCCACCGGGGTGGGCAACCTGGTCGAGTCGGTGGTGGAGTTCATCACCGACGGCGTGATCCTCCAGACCATGGGTCAAGAGGGAATGAAGTACCTCTGGTACCTGACGTCGTTGTTCTTCTTCATCTTCTTCTGCAACATCTTCGAGATCATTCCGTTCATGCAGTTTCCGGCCAGTGCCCGGATGGCGATCCCCTTACTCCTGGCACTCATCACGTGGGTCATGTACATCGTGGTCGGCTTGAAGAAACACGGGATCTCCTACATCTCCAAAAGCGTCAAGCCGCCCGGCGTGCCCTTCGCCCTGCTGTTCCTGATCATCCCCATCGAGTTGCTGTCGACCTTCATCGTCCGGCCCTTCTCGCTGGCCGTCCGGCTCTTCGCCAACATGCTGGCCGGCCACCTGCTGCTGGTCACCTTCGCGGTCCTGACGGGGGCGCTGCTCGGGTCGAGCATCGTCTTCATGAAACCGGTGGCCATCCTGCCGCTGGCGATGGACATCGCCATCACGGGCTTCGAGGCGTTCGTCGCCATCCTGCAGGCCTTTATTTTCACCATCCTGACTGCCGTGTATCTCGGCAGCTCTATTCACATCGAACACTAGGAGGACAGCTGTGATCGACCTGCTGGCCCAGGCAGCCTCATCATCAACCGCGGTTGCGCCCACCGAGATCCTCAAGGGACTCGGTGCTGTCGGCGCGGGTATCGGCTACGGGGCTGCCGCCATTGGCCCCGGCATCGGCATCGGCATCGTGGTCGGCAACGCCATCACGGCCATGGCCCGCCAACCGGAGTCGGCCGGCGTGGCCCGCACGACCATGTTCCTCGGGATCGCCTTCACCGAGGCCTTGGCGCTGATCGGCTTCGTCGTCTTCATTCTGCTGAAGTACACCTAGGACGCCCGGATGTCGCTCACCAGTGCCCTGCTGACGGCGGGAAACCGCGCCGCTGCCGCGTTGTACGCCCAGGCGGCGACGACGACGACGGTGGCCCCAGCCCAGCAGGCGCCCAACCCCATCCTTCCGTCCACCACCGAACTCCTCTGGGGCTCGGTGTCGTTCGCGGTGCTGTTGTTTCTCATGTGGAAGTACGCCTTCCCGCTGGTGGCGAAGGCGATGCAGGCCCGTACCGACAAGATCCGCAGCAACTTGGACGAGGCCGAGCAGGTGCGTCAGGAGGCCAACGGCATCCTGGAGGAGTACCAGCGGCAGCTGGCCGACGCCCGCAACGAGTCCAACCGGATCATCGAAGAGGCCCGGCAGGCCGCTGACCAGCTGCGCCAAGACATGGTGCGCCGGGCGGATGAAGAGGTGGCCGAGCTGCGCCGGCGCAGCATCGAGGACCTGAAGGCGGCCCAGGACCGGGTCATGGGCCAGCTGCGCCTCCAGGTCCGAGACCTGGCCATCGATCTGGCCGAGAAGGTCGTCGGGGCCAGCCTGGACCGGGAGCGCAACCTCGCCCTGGTCGACCAGCTGATCGCGGAGTTGGAAGCACGGCCGGCCGGAGGCGGGTGACGTGGCCGATCTGAACGACGCCTACGCCGCCGCCCTGTTCCAGATCGCCAAGGCGGAGGGCAACCTCGAGCGCATCGAGGACGAGCTGTTCCGATTCGCCCGCACCCTCGAAAGCAACGAAGACCTGCGGATGAACCTGACGGATGCGACCATCCCGGTCGAACGGCGCCAGAAGATCGTCGAGGAGTTGCTGGGCGGCCGGGCGTTGCCGGTGACGATCGCCCTGATCTCGTTTGTGGTCGGGGTCGGTCGGGGCCGCACGCTGCCGGAGATCATCGACCGGCTGGTGGCCAAGGCAGCCGAAGAACGCAAGGAAGCGGTCGCCGAGATCCGCACCGCCTTTCCCCTCGACGACGCCCACCGCAAGCGTTTGGCCGAAGCCCTTGGCCGGTCGACCGGCAAGCGGATCTCGATCAAGGAAGTAGTCGACCCCTCCGTGCTCGGCGGCGTCGTGGCGATCATTGGCGACACGGTTATCGACGCCAGTATCCGCCACCGTCTCGAACAACTTCGCGAATCGCTGTAGCTAGACCGGCCAGGACAGGAACCCAGGAGACCGCAGCATGACCGACCTCACCATCAACCCCGACGAGATCGCCGCCGCCCTGCGAAAAGCGATGGAAGGCTTCACCCCCGAGGTCGAGGCCCAGCAGGTGGGGCGCATCGTCGAGGTGGGCGACGGCATCGCCCGGGTCTCCGGCCTGCCCCAGGCGTCGGTCAACGAGCTCTTGGAGTTCCACGGCGGCGTGCTCGGATTGGCCCTCAACCTGGACGAGGACACGATCGGCGCGGTCATCCTGGGCGAGGCCAGCCACATCGAAGAAGGCCAGACCGTCAGCGCGACCGGTCGCATCCTTTCGATCCCGGTGGGCGACGGACTCCTCGGCCGGGTGGTCGACCCGTTGGGCCAGCCCCTTGACGGCAAGGGCCCGATTCCCCAGGACACCATCCGCCGCATCGAGATCCAGGCGCCCGGCATCGTGGACCGCCAGCCGGTCAAAGAACCCATGCAGACCGGCATCAAGGTCATCGACGCCATGACCCCGATCGGCCGGGGCCAGCGGGAGCTGATCATCGGCGACCGCAAGACGGGCAAGACCTCCGTCGCGGTCGACACGATCATCAACCAGCGGGGCCTCGGCGTGAAGTGCATCTACGTCGGCGTGGGCCAGAAGGCCTCCACGATCGCCGAGGTCGTGCGCGTCCTCGAAGACAACGGCGCCCTCGAATACACCATCATCGTGGCCGCTCCGGCCTCGGAGCCCAGCCCCTTCAAGTACCTGGCGCCGTACTCCGGATGCGCCATGGGCCAGCACTGGATGGAGCAGGGTGACAGCGCCCTGATCGTCTACGACGACCTGTCCAAGCAGGCCGAGGCGTACCGCCAGATGTCGCTCCTGCTGCGCCGCCCGCCCGGCCGGGAGGCCTACCCGGGCGACGTGTTCTACCTCCACAGCCGGCTCCTGGAGCGCTCGGCCAAGCTGTCGGACCCCCTCGGTGGCGGCAGCCTCACGGCTCTGCCGATCGTCGAGACCAAGGCCGGCGACATCTCTGCGTACATCCCGACCAACGTCATCTCCATCACCGACGGCCAGATCTTCCTCGACCTCGACCTGTTCAACTCCGGTGTCCGGCCCGCCATGAACGTGGGCACGTCGGTCTCCCGGGTCGGCGGGGCCGCCCAGATCAAGGCCATGAAGTCGGTGGCGGGCGGCCTGAAGCTCGACCTGGCCAACTTCCGGGAACTGGAAGCCTTCGCCAGCTTCGGGTCCGAACTCGACAAGTCCTCCCAAGCCCTGATCGACCGGGGACGGCGCCTGGTCGAGCTGCTCAAGCAGGCCAACGGCAAGCCGCTGCGGGTCGAGGAGCAGGTGGTCTCGCTCTTTGCCGGCGTCCGCGGCTACCTCGACGACCTCGAGGTCGGTGACGTCCGTCGCTTCGAGACCGGGTTGCTCGAAGACGTCCGCAGTCGCTACAGCTCCCTCCTGGCCGACATTCACAACGGGTCGGCCCTGCCCGAAGACGAGCTGAGCAAGGCGATCTCCTCGTTCAAGGAGCGGTTCGTGTCGGACAAGAAGGCCTCCAAGGACCAGCCCGACAAGGCGAAGGACCAGCCCGACAAGGCGACGGATAAGGCGACCGACAAGGCAACGGACAAGGCGACGGACAAGCCCGACCAGCCTGACCAGCCTGAAGGCTGACGCATGGCCGGTGGGGTAGAGCGGGCGCTTCGACGTCGGATCAAGAGCATCCAGTCGACCAAGAAGATCACCCGAGCCATGGAGTTGATCGCGGCCAGCCGCATCGTGCGCGCCCAGCAGCGGGTACTGGCCGCCCGGCCGTACATCGAGCAGCTGACCGCGGTCATCGCCAACCTGTCGAAGGCGGGCGCGGGGCTGACCCATCCCCTCCTCGAAACCCGGGAACAGGTATCAAGTGTGGGCTTCGTGGTCGTCACCGCCGACCGGGGCCTGTGCGGCGGCTACAACGCCAACATGCACCGGGCAACCGAGCGGGCGGTCGCCCGGGAAAAGGCGGCCGGCCGGGACTACCGGCTGATCGCCGTGGGTCGCAAGGGCAACAACTTCTTCCGGTATCGCAACTACCGAATCGACGGCTCCTTCGCGGGCTTCAGTGAGACACCGACCTACGAGGACGCCCGGGCCATCGCGGCCAAACTGATGGAGCAGTATGAATCGGGCGAGATCGACCAGGCGCAGCTGATCTACACCCGGTTCCTCTCGCTCGGGTCGCAACGGCCGACCGAGCGCCAGCTCCTCCCGCTCGACCCCAAGGCCATCACCGAGACGGTGCGCGAGGAGGAGGCCGCTTCGGCCGCCGCCTACGAGTTCGAGCCGTCACCCGACGAGATCCTGGCCGAGCTGCTGCCTCGCTACGTAGAGGCCCGCATCTTCGGGGCCCTCCTGGAGGCGGCCGCCTCCGAGCAGGTCGCCCGCCAGCGGGCCATGAAGGCCGCCACCGACAATGCCAACGACCTCATCAAGAATCTCGACCGCATCGCCAACCGGGCCCGGCAGGAAATGATCACGACCGAGATCATGGAGATCGTCGGCGGTGCCGAGGGCATGGCGCAGGCCAATGCCGCGGCGCACGACAACTAGCACGCAGGAGTGACAGGAGTGAAGGGACGAACATGAGCACCACAACGGAGACACCCAAGGCGGCACTGAAAGAAGGCCGCATCGTGGCCATCATCGGTCCTGTCGTCGACGTCGAGTTCCCGCCCTCGTCGCTTCCCGAGATCAACTGGGCCATCGAGTTCGAGAGCGAGGTGGCCGGCACCGTCACGACCATCACCGCCGAGGTGGCCCAGCACATCGGCGAGTCCCGGGTCCGGGCCATCGCCATGAAGCCGACCGACGGCCTGAAGCGGGGACAGGCGGTGCGCAACCTGGGCGAGGGCATCAGCGTGCCCGTCGGGCCCGCGACGCTCGGACACGTGTTCAACGTCCTCGGTGAACCGCTCGACACCCGGGGCGAGGCGATTCCCGGTACCGAGGAGCGGTGGCAGATCCATCGCCCGGCACCGCCGTTCGACGAGGTGGAGCCCCAGCGCAAGATCTTCGAAACCGGCCTCAAGGTGGTCGACCTGCTGGAGCCCTATGTGCAGGGCGGCAAGATCGGCCTCTTCGGCGGCGCCGGCGTGGGCAAGACCGTGCTCATCTTGGAGATGATCACCCGAGTAGCCAAGGAACATGGCGGCGTCTCGGTGTTCGCCGGCGTGGGCGAGCGCACCCGGGAGGGCAACGACCTCTGGCTGGAAATGCAGGAGTCGGGCGTCATCAAGAACACCGCCCTGGTGTACGGCCAGATGGACGAGCCCCCCGGGGTGCGCCTGCGCGTGGGGCTGTCGGCGCTCACCATGGCCGAATACTTCCGCGACGTCATGAGCCAGGACGTGCTGCTGTTCGTCGACAACATCTTCCGCTTCGTCCAGGCGGGCTCGGAAGTGTCGACCCTGCTCGGCCGCATGCCGAGCGCCGTGGGCTACCAGCCCACCCTGGCCGACGAGATGGGCGAGCTGCAGGAGCGGATCACCTCCACCAAGGGCCGTTCCATCACCTCGGTCCAGGCGGTGTACGTGCCGGCCGACGACTACACCGACCCGGCGCCGT
>JAUTXM010000001.1 GCA_030838025.1 Acidimicrobiaceae bacterium | reverse complement strand
GTGGGCCTATCCGACATCGTTCCTTCAGGCCGCGCAGACGCTGACGGTGGACAACGCGGGAAAACACGCGGGCCAAACGGGATTCGACGCCACTCAAATCGTACGGTTCGGAGTGGGGCGGATTCCGCATACGTATCCGTTCTTCAGCTTCGGCAGCCACTTCTATAATGGGTCAAAACGGAGGGCGGAATTCGATAGTCCAGCGGCGATCCAGGGCGCCCAGTTCGCCGGTGATTTGTTCGGCAAATACCATGTGCAGCCGACCGCAGCCGAGCTCACCAAGCTCACCGGGCCCGACGACAAGGGCAACGAGGAGCAGGCCGCGTGGCGGGCGGGAAAACTGGCGATGATCGACCTGTGCAGCTGCGAGATCGACACGCCTTTCGGTTCGAAAGTCCCGTTTGCGTGGAAGGCGGCGGCACTACCGTCGGGGCCAGGCGGCCGTTTCGGACCCCTCGACGTGGGCGTCGGGTGCATCGTGACGGCCAGCACCAAGCACGACCTGGCGTGGGAACTGCTGAAGTTCCTCGCAGTGGATCCGGCTCACGAACGCCAACTGGCCTATGGCGGTTTCGGCGCCATGCCCGCCTTGAACGCCAATGCCGACGCCTTCGCTCAGGGGACGAAGCAGGCCACCGGGGTGGATCCGGCGGTCTGGCTGGCCGGCCTCCCGAACGCGTCCACCGAGTCGGCCACCTGGATGCCCGCCTTCGCCGACATCCAAACTCTGTTCAATGCGGCCCTCGACCAGATTGCGGGCGGTACCAGCGCAACCGCGGTGATGCCGCAGTTGCAGGGCCAGGCGCAGGCCAAGATCGACGCCTGGTTCAAGTCCAACAGACTCCCGCACTAACCGGTCGCACGGTCGCCGCCACGGTATGTGGCGCAACTCAACCTACGGGTTCGATACCCAGGTCGCGGTAGGTCAGCATTGGCACGTAGGGAACGCCGGCTGCCTCGAAAAACGGTGCCGCCCGGTCCCCGCGGTCGACGAGTGTCGTCGCGAACACCACCTCGGCGCCCTCGGCCCGGACCCGCTCATAGGCCAGTTGAATCGACCCGCCGGTCGTGATGACGTCGTCGACCAACATGGCCCGGGTGCCCGGGCCGATGCGCGCCCCTTCGGCAAAGCGGTTGGTGCCCCGGCCCTTGGGCTCCTTACGGATGAGGAACCATCGGACCTTTGCCGCGTGCGCCACGGCGAAGGTGAAGGGCACGGCGCCCAGCACCAGACCGCCGACGGCGTCGAACTCGACCCCCGCTTGATGGGCCGCGGCAGCCATGGCGGCACCGACCAGTTCGAGGTCGTCGGGATCGTCCACCGCCAGTTTGGCATCGATGAAATCCCTGCTCACCTCGCCCGACGCCAGGCGGATCGGCTCCGGAAGATGCTGCAATACCGCCGGGTCCAAGACCAGTTCTCGCAGTCGGGTAGAGAACTCAGACATCAGGCGGGAACCATACTGACCGTCGCGGTGTAGGAGCGCAGACGTCGGTGGAGGGCCGCCCGCTGGATGACCCGCTGCAGGTGCAACAACAAGCGCTGGTTCGACAAGCGCTCGACGGGAGCGTCGATGCTTACCAGGCGTTGGTGCGCGGCCACGAGGAGGTGGCATTCCGAGTGGCGATCCTGATCACGGGCGATGCCACCGAGGCGGGCGATGCGGCCAGCGAGGCAATGGTGAAGGCCTTCTACGCCCTGGACCGCTTCCGCGCCGACGCGCCGTTTCGACCCTGGCTGCTGCGCATCGTCGCCAACGAGGCGCGAAACCGGCGCCGGAGCAGCGGCCGCCGGGCCCGGCTGGCGGACCGCGTGGGCCGGACGAGCCTCCGCGCCTCGGGGGATGCGGCCCCATCCCCCGAGGACGCGGTCATTTCGGCCGTCGAACACCAGGCGCTCTTCGATGCAGTGCGCTCCCTGGGCGAGCGCGACCGAGAGGTCGTCGCGCTGCGCTTTTTCGCGGAGCTGAGTGAGGCCGAAACGGCGGCCGCCTTGGGCTGCGCACCCGGCACCGCCAAGTCGCGGCTGCACCGTGCTCTGGTCCGACTTCGCCAGGCCATGCCCGCGGAGGCGTTTGATGCCTGAGTCTCGTTCTCCACTTGACCTTGAGGTCCAGCTCGGTCAGCTGGCGGCGCAGCTGCAGTGGCCTCCGACTCCGGCGATTGCCGACACGGTGGCCGCTCGCCTCGAGGCGGGGCCGCGGGCCACCGGACGCTTGGCGCCCCGCCGGTCGGCTCTGGCACGGCGCGGCGTGCTGGCACCCCGCCGGACGGCTCTGGCGCGGCGCGGCGTGCTGGCACCGCGCCGGTCGCTGGCCCCGCGTGGCGTGCCGGCACCGCGCCGGCCGGCTCTGGTCGCGGCAGTCGTCGTCGTCACCGTCGTGGCGCTCGTGGCAGCGGCACTGGCGATATCACCGGGCGCCCGGCGAGCCGCCGCCAACCTGCTCGGGTTGGAGAGCGTCCACATCTCGACGGGACCGCTTCCGCCCGTACCCCGGCTGCCTGCCGGAACCGCGCCGCTCGACCTCGGAGAGCCGGTCACGCTGGCCCAGGCGAGTGCGCGCATCGGGTTCCCGGTGCGCCTCCCGGCGCTGGCGCCCTTCGATCGACCCGACGCCGTCTACTTCGCCACGCCGCCGCCGGAGGGCGAAGTGACGCTCGCGTATCTGCCCGGGCCGGACTTGCCGGGCACGCCGCAGACGGGGGTCGGGCTGCTGCTGACGGAGTTTCGGGCTCGGCTGGAGGCGGGCTTCTTCGGGAAGCTGGCCGGCCCGGGCACGACCATCGAGGCTCTGACCCTTCGAGGGCAGCCCGCCTACTGGCTGTCCGGTGCACCCCATGCCATCTTCTACCGGGACGCACGGGGCGACGTCTTCCCCGACACCCTGCGCCTGGCGGCCAACACCTTGGTGTGGCAGTCGGGGGCGGTGACGGTGCGGATCGAGGGCGACATTGCCAAGGCGCGGGCCTTGGCGATCGCGGATTCCATTCCGTAGAGCTTGGGTCGTCGGCTCGGGGTGGCGTGGACCCCCAGACGGTGCACCGAACCGGACGAACGGACCGACGTTTGGCAGTTTGGCGGACTTTGTCAGTTTTACCGGTCCAAGTCCGGGAGAACTGCCAAAGCCGGGCAAACTGCCAAACGGACGGGCCGGGCGGTAGCCGGGCGGGCCGGGCGGTAGCCGGACAAGCCGGGCGGGCCGGGCGGGCCGGGCGGGCCGGAAGCGCCGGGCGGGACAAGCCGGAAGCGCCGGGCGGGACCGGCGGAACCCCGACGGCGGCTGCGGTGTATGAGCGGCGGAGGTGGTGTTCATGCCCGTCTTTCTGCATCGCCCGTCGTCCACCATCGTCGGGGCTGTCGTTCTGAGTGCACTGCTCACGGCCTGTACCACTGGATCGACGCGATCGACCCGACCGGCTACCACGCCTGCGAGCACCCTGGCCCTGCTTACGACCGCGGAAGGGGTGGAGGCGGTCTCGCTCCCCAGTGGCGCACTGCGATACCGGGTGGCGGGCGGAATGACCACCGCCGATGACGCGACCGTCGTCGCGACCTCGGGTGACCAGTTGGTCGTCCGCGCCGCGCGGGACGGGTCGGTCCGCCGGATCGTCCAGAT
>JAUTXM010000271.1 GCA_030838025.1 Acidimicrobiaceae bacterium | reverse complement strand
CCCGACGCCATCGTCGAGGCGCTGCAACGCCTCCGGCCCGGGGAACGTCACGCCGTTCCGCCCGTCCAGCCGTGAACACCGTCGCCGCCCAGGCCGTCCTCCTCGTCGGCGCCCTCGCTGCGGCCGGCGTGGCCGGTATCCGGTGGCTGCGGGTGGCGCAGCGGGAGCACTACCTGCCCGGGTCCGTCGCCCGTTTTGCCCGCCGCTGGTGGTCGATCGGGCCCAACCGCCTCCTCGGCGCGGCGGCGCTGGTCGGCTTGGTCGCGGCGGCGGCCAAGGTGGCACCGGCGGGCCTCGTGACCGCGGCCGCGGTGGCGGTCGGGCCGTTCGGACTCACGGTGCGGGGCCGGACCTCCCCGCTGGTGTGGACCCGGCGCCTGAAGGTGTTGGCCGCCGCCTCGGCCGCCATCGCGGCGGCCGTCGTCGGCGTCGCGGTAGCCGCGGCCCCCACCATGGCGGTACTGGCGGCCGCGGCCACGCTCAGCGCGGTGGCGGCCCCGCTCATCGTCGACGTGGCGCTCGCGGTCACGGCGCCCCTGGAGCGGCGCCTGGGCGCGGCGTTCGTCAGGCGGGCGTCGACCAAGTTGGCCTCGGTCCACCCGACGGTGGTCGCCATCACCGGCTCGTACGGCAAGACCAGCACCAAGGGCTACGTCGCTCACCTGCTGGCGGGGAGCCGGACGGTGGTCCCGACGCCGAAGAGCTACAACAACCAGTCCGGCCTCTCGCGGGCCGTCAACGAACAGCTGGTCCCCGGCACGGACGTGTTCGTGGCCGAGATGGGCACCTACGGCCCCGGTGAGATCGCCGAGATGTGCTCGTGGGTCAAGCCCGACATCGCGGTGATCACCGCCATCGGCCCGGTCCATTTGGAGCGCATGCGAAGCGAGGAGCTGATCGCCCAGGCCAAGTCGGAGATCCTCGAGCACGCCCGGGTGGCGGTCCTCAACGTGGACAGCGAGTGGTTGGCGCCGCTGGCCGACAAGGCCGCGGCCGCGGGCACCAAGGTTTGGCGGTGCTCGGCGGTCGACCGCCGGGCGGACGTGTGCGTCGTGCACGACGACGGGTCGCTGCGGGTATTCGTCGCCCAACCGCATGGGGCGATCCGCCAGCTCGCCGTCGTCGAGGGCCTCGATGCCCCCCCGACGAACGTCGCCTGCGCGGTCGCGGTGGCCCTGGAACTCGGCATCGCCCCGGAAACGATCGCCCGGCGCCTCCCCGACCTCCCGGCCGCGGCCCACCGCCGGGAGGTCTCGGTCGGCCAGAGCGGAGCCACGGTCATCGACGACACCTACAACGCCAACCCGGCGGGCGCGGCCGGGGCCCTGCGCCTGCTCGCCCAACTCGGTGCCTCGACCAAGCGGGTCGTCGTGACGCCCGGCATGGTCGAGCTCGGGGACCGCCAAGCCGACGAGAACGCCCGCTTCGCCGAGGATGCGGCCCGCGTCGCCTCCCACCTCCTGGTGGTGGGCCAGTCCAACGCCGCGGCATTGATCGCCGGCTGGCGCCGGGCCCCGGAACAAGACCGGGCCGAACTCATCCGCTGCCCCACTCGGCCCCAGGCCGTCATCTGGGTGAGCGAGCACCTCGGTCCGGGCGACGTGGTGTTGTACGAAAACGACCTCCCCGACCACTACCCGTGAAAGGATGTCGGCTGTGAGTTCGCCTGCGGTTCTCTTCGGCGGCCCCTCGCCCGAACACGACGTCAGCGTCCTGACCGGACTCCAGGCCGCACACACGCTGTCGCAAGGGGGAGCGGCGGTCACGGCCATCTACTGGTCCAAGACCGGTGACTTCTTCTCCGTCGACCCTGCCTTGGAAGGCGAGGCGTTTGCCGAAGGCGCACCGAAGGGCGCCCGGGAGCTCAAGCTGGCGGCGTGGGGCGGGGGCTTCGTCGCCGGCAAGGGCGGCCTCATGGGCAAGGAACGGCCGCTCGACATCTCGGCCGTCGTCAACTGCTGCCACGGCGGCCCGGGCGAAGACGGAACCCTCCAGGCGGCCCTCGACCTGGCGGGCGTGCCGTACACGGGGCCGACCGTCGCTGGCGCCGGCATCGGCATGGACAAGCTGGCGTTCGCGGGCGCCGTGGCCGCGGCCGCACTGCCGGCACTCCCCAGGGCACTGGTCGAACCGGGCCGCGCCGCGCCGTGGGCCACCCCGGGGCCGTTCATCGTCAAGCCCCGCTTCGGCGGCTCCTCGATCGGCATCGAAGTGGTCGAGGACTGGGCCACGGCGGGGGCGCTGGCCAAGGACAGCGTCCATCTCCGGCGGGGCGCGGTCGTCGAGCCCTACCTTCCGGCGTCGTATGACCTGAACATCGCCATCCGCACCTGGCCGGAGCTGCAACTCTCGGCCATCGAACGGCCCCTGCGCTCGCCCGGCTCGTCTGAGATCCTGGGCTACAAGGACAAATACCTGGGCGGTGACGGCATGGTGAGCGCACCACGAGAACTCCCTGCGGAGATACCGGAGGAGTTGGAAAAGGCGATCCGGGATGCGGCCATCACCGTCGGTGCCCTCGCCTTGGTCCGCGGTGTGGCCCGAATCGATTTCCTGGTGGACGACGGCAACTGGTACGTGAACGAGGTGAACACGATTCCCGGGTCGCTGGCCAAGTACCTGTGGGTCGACCCGGCCCCCGTGCCGTTCCCCACCTTGCTGGCCGACCTCCTGGTCGAAGCCGCCCGGCGTCCCACCTTCCGACCCGACGCCACCGGCGCTGACGGGACGCTGCTTCGTTCGGCCGCCTCCATCGCCCGGAAGCTGGGCTGAACGGTGGCCTTCCCGACCAAACTGCTCAACGAGGGCGAAGAGGTCGTCCTCGATCTCCATCCCCACTGGTGGTTCCTGGTCGCGCCGGTGGCGGTGGTGGTGGTGGCGTTGGTCGCGACGGTGCTGGTCGCCACCGCGACCAGCCTGACCGTGCTCAGTTACATCCTGGCGGCCCTGCTGCTCCTGTCGGCCGTCTGGCTCATCGCCCGCTACGCCCGATGGGCCACGACCAGCCTGGTCCTGACCAACCACCGCCTGGTCCACCGCTCAGGGATCCTCGCCAAGAGTGGCCGGGAGATCCCCCTCGACCACATCAACGACATCAGCTACCGGCAGCGCATCTTCGAGCGTCTCATCGGCTCGGGCGACGTGTTGATCGAGTCGGCGGGCCAGTCGAGCCAGGAGGTGTTCGAGGACCTGCCCCACCCGGGCCGCATCCAGAACGAGATCTACCGCCAGATCGAGGGATCGAAGACACGGATGGCCGATCGCATGGCGGGCCGGCAGGAACTGTCGATCCCCGAGCAGATCGAGAAGCTGGACGAGCTGCGCAGCCGGGGGGTCATCACCCAGGCGGAGTTCGACGCCAAGAAAGCCCAGCTGCTCGACCGGTTGTGAGCCGGGTCCGGCAGGCCGTCGCCGTCGTCGTCGTGGCGACGGGCCTCGCTGGCTGCTCGGTACACAAGTCGCCCGCGGGTGGCTTGGTGGCGCCCGACCGGGTGGTGAAACCGAGCGCGGACCGCGACCGGGGCGTCACGCCCACGACGATCACCATCGGGGTTGTCGCCTACCGCCAGGATTCGTTCGCCCAGTTCGGTTTGACCAGCCTGGGGGGCCGCCCCGTCGCCGAGTTGCTGAAGCCGCTGGTGGACAATCTCAACGCCCATGGCGGCATCGCGGGGCGTCGGGTCACGTTGGCGCTCTCGGAGTTCAGCCCCCTCGTCCCCGCGGAGGCCCAGACCGCGTGCGTCGACCAGGCCGACGACAAGAAGGTTTTTGTCACCCTGGCCGCGGTGAGCCTGACCGACGACAGCCAGGAGCGCTGCCTGGCGTCGCGCCAGACCCCGGTGGTCACGAGTAACTCGTCGTCGCAGGCCGACTTGGCGGCTGACGCCGGGTGGGTGCACCAGGTGGCGATGTCCAAGGACCGCATGTTCAAGAACTGGGTCGACTGGCTGGTCTCGACCAAGGCCGCCACGCCCGAGACCAGGATCGGCCTGGCGCACGCCGATACAGCCGAAGACGATGCCCTCGTCACCAAGGTGTTCGTGCCCTACCTGACCAGCCGGGGCCTGAAAGTGGCCGCTCAGGCCGCCTTCTCGGGCCTCACGATCGCCTCGGCGGCCGCGGATGCCCAAAATGCCGCGGCACGATTTCGCGATGCCAAGGTCGATCTGATCCTGCCCGACCTCGACTTCCTGCGGACCTTCCTGTTGGTGCAATCGAC
>JAUTXM010000460.1 GCA_030838025.1 Acidimicrobiaceae bacterium | reverse complement strand
CCAGACGGGCCGATGCCTCGGCCCGCGCCCCAATGGTCTCCATCGACCCAGCGTGCCAGACCCGCTCGGCGGTGTGCGAAAGTCAGCACCATGACCGTCGAGTGCAATGCCCCAGGGGAATACCGGCGCAAGTGCAATTGCCCAGCGAGAGCCGGCACCGGGCCGGGGGCTGCCGCGGTCGGGGCGGGCGCGGCCGGCACCCGCCGGTAGCCGTGACGACCCCCTTTTCCCCCCTCGAATCGGCGCAACGCATCGCCGACGAGCTCCTGTTTCCCACCGCGCTGCGCACCGACGCGGGCGACCAGGTTCCCCGCAGCCATCTCGACCGGCTGGCCGAGGAGGGGCTGTACGGGCTGGTCGGGCCGACGGAGGCGGGCGGGCTGGCGGCCGACCCGGCGACGGGGCTTCGGGTCGTCGAGGCCCTGGCCGGGGGCTGCCTCACCACCGCGTTCGTCTGGATCCAGCACCACTCGGCGCTGCGGGCGGTGGCCGGCAGCACCACGCCGGGGCTGCGGGAGCGGTGGTTGGAGGATATGTGCCGGGGAAAATGCCGGGCCGGGATCGCCATCGTGGGGTTGCGCCCGGGAGCCGGCGGCGTGTCGGCCCGAGCCGTCGCGGGCGGCTGGCTGGTCAACGGCGAGGTGCCCTGGGTGACCGGCTGGGGCATGATCGACGTGGTCCACATGGTCGC
This sequence comes from Acidimicrobiaceae bacterium, assembly GCA_030838025.1. Lineage (GTDB taxonomy): Bacteria > Actinomycetota > Acidimicrobiia > Acidimicrobiales > Palsa-688 > JALYXV01. Next base: position 22,957 of record JAUTXM010000460.1, on the reverse strand, counting down.
CCTCGCCCCAGGCGGGCAGGCGGTGTGGGCCCTGCTCGACGCAGTGGAGTCGCCCACCTTGACCTGCCAACCACTGCGGCTGGTCGCGGTGAACGCCAGTGCCACGGTGGCCGTGCGCTTGGCGGACCATTTTGTCCCCGCCGAGCGGGTCACGGCCGTCGAGCCCGCCTCCGAATGGGCCGCCCAGGAGCCCCGGAAGCTGCGCAGCAACGGCTCCCTGGCGCTCGGCGTGGCCCGGCGATGCTGCCGGCTGATCGGGCCGGACTCCGCCGCCGGGACGCTCAGCGCGTGGGTGGACGCCTGCCGGGCGGCGCTCGACCACGCCGCCCTATTCGACCCCGATTCGCTGCCGGCGGCGCGTGCCGCGGCGTCGTACCTGGCCTACCGGGCGGCCGGGGACCTCGCGGTGGCGACCGGCAGCCGGTCGGTGCTCATGGAGCAACACCCCCAGCGGCTGGCCCGCGAGGCCCTGTTTCTGCTGGTGGCCGCGGGCCGCCCGGCCATCCGCGCCGAGCTCCGGCGGTTGTTCGAGTCGCCGCCGCCGTGACGCCGGTGCTCACGACGGCGCCGTGCCGCCGCCACTGCGCAGGCCGACCAGGCGCTTCAGCAGGGCGAACCAAAACGACGACCCGAAGGAGATGGCGATGCCCGTGATGAGGACGCCGAGCAGGGTGTAGAAGTGCCGCCACGGGGTGAGGTAGCCGATTCGTTCCCAGAAGCTGGCGTTGGACGGCACGGGGTTGGAGAGGGCGAAGTTGAGCTTGTCGAGCTTCGCCAGCCCTTTCAGCTGGCATGCGGCCGGCGTCGAGGTGGTGGAGGTGGTGTTGGTGGAGCTGGTGTCGGTTGTCGGGCAGCCCTCCTTGATCAGGTCGCCGCGAACGGCGTCGGACGCGGCACCGACGACCGCGGCCCGCACGTTCTGGTCGTTCTGCAACTGGCTGACCAACTGGAGGGAGTCACTCTGCAGGCCGAAGCCGAAGCTGGCGACCGCAACGACCAGCCCGATGAGGATCAAGATGACGTGGACTTGGGCCCGATAGATGCGCGAGAGCCGGGTCATCTGCCCGTCGAACCAGCGCTCGACGCCGTCGCGGAACTGGACGAGGTCGTTCGTGGAGCCGGCCAGCACCGACTGCAACTGGGATCGCAACGGTCCCGGCGGGAGGTTGTCGATGTACGACCTGACCTGGTCCGCCGCCCCCTTGACCTGGGCCGCCGCCCCCTCGACCTGGGCCGCCGCGGCGTCGATACCGCCGGCGTCGTCGACTGCGGTGACCAAACCGCCTTCGGCTTTCATGGCCAGTTCGATGAGGGCATGAGAGAACACGCTCGCTGGGAGGTGTTCGATCCTGGTTTTCTGCGAGGGCTTGCTGCGCAACTCCAACGCCTGCACCGTGTGGGTCGCGTACAAGCGGGCCGAGACGGAGGCGTTGGCCGCTGGGAAAGGGCTCGACGGCCGACTCTTGAGGGGCAGCCCTGCCACGCTGCGGAGGAGTCCCTTCGGGCTCTCGGTGCCATCGAGCATCTGACGCAGCGCCGTCCACAGGTTTTTGGAGCGCAGGGCCAGGACCTTGGCGATCCCCTCGTTGATGGCCGACACCGCCAGGGCAAAGAGAAACCAGACCAGCACCACACCGATGGCGATGTCCAGCCAGACCGAGTTCAACATCGTCCTACCCCCTGAGTTGGTCGGTGAGATTGGTGAAGGCACCGGTGATCTGGTTGGCCAGGTCCCGGGGGCGGCCGTTGGCCAGGTCGGCGATGTCGGCGATGTTGGGCCCCGGGAGCTGGGCGTCGACCATCTTGGCCAGGTCCACAAGTTCCTGGAAGTAGCTCGGCACCGGAGGCTCGGGACCGGGCGCGGCGGTGGGAACGCCTGTTGGGGTCGCCGGCCCCGCGGGCGCCGCGGGCACGTAGATACTCAGGTCGGGGAGATCGGCCCGGGGCGCATCGAGGCTGAGGAGGCCATGGAATGGCGGCGACCAGGCGTCGCGCTTGGTGAGTGGTTCGCTGTGGGGCGCGAACAACGCTCGAAGCGTGGCCGGCACGCTGGCGTGGTCGCGGATCGTCTTGTCCACCGTTTGGCGCGGGACATAGGGCGACACGACGATCGCCGGCACCCGGGGACCGAGCATGGTGAAGTCGAACGACGTCGACTTGCGGCGGAAGAACACGTTCATGAGCTTGCCGATCCACCCGGGATCGTTGGCCACGCCGGGTGCGGGGATGTTGACCGGCGGCGGAACATGGTCGTAGAAGCCGCCATGCTCGTCGTAGGTGATCACCAGCAGCGTGCGCTCGAACAGCGCCGGGTTGCCCCGCAACGCCTCGTACACCTCGGCGATGAGGCCTTCGCCGCGCCTGAAGTCGCCGTCCGCGCCGGCGTCGAAGGCGTCGTAGTCGGCGTTGGCCACGACGCTGTTGCCCGGGTGCTGGTTGTTGCTCTGGTCGGGTTGGCCCATATGCAACGGTGGGCGGTGATTGGGCTCGATGAAGGAGTAGTTCGGGAGGTCGCCGGCGCGCACGTGGGTCGCGAAGTCGGCGGAGCGGAACCATTTGCTCCCCCGGTCGCCGGTCGGGTCCCACAGGTGTTTGAACGCCCATACCTGGGGCGTGTCGTCGTAGTAGATGCGCCACGTCTTTCCCGCCTGCTCCAGCATCTCGAAGACCGTGGGGTTCTCGTAGAAACGGGGGGTGATGATCGTTTCGCCGTCGGACGTGGCGGCGTGCACGAAGTTGCGATTGGGCCAGGTCTCGCCGGGAACCGAGCAGAACCAGCGGGTGCAGACGGCGAAGTTCAGCGCCAGGGCGCTCAGCACGGGCACCCGGTCGGGGGGTTGGGAGCGCATGATCAGCGGTCCCCGACCTTCGGTGGCGGGTCCCGGCTTCGGTCGGAAGACCGGTTCGAGGATCGGGGCCAGCAGTCCCTCGAAGGCGGGCGGGGCCAGGTTGCGGCCCTTGCGCTCGTAGCTGTCGATGAAGCCCTGATTGGTGACTTCTCTGGTTGCCCCCCTTCCGGTGGCACCCACCTGAAGCATGACGGCGTCATGGGAATGGTCGGGGTCGACGGGGACGACGTACTTGGCGTCGGAGGAGGCGAGGACCGCGGGGCCGTTCTTCCACCCCGCGTTTTGGTAGGGGCCGCCCTTGAGGAGCCCGTCGAAGTCGGGGTTGGGGTGGTCCAGGTACCCGAGCAGGTGGTCGAACGACCGGTTCTCCAGCATGAGTACGACTACGTGGTCGATCGTTGCTGCCATTGCCCCCACCACCCGCTGGTCCCTGGTCCGTGGTCGTTGGTCCCTGGTCCTTGGTCCCGACTGGTCGAAGGGACGAACGACTCGAGGTTCAACATGTCGCACACGTGCCGGGGAAGTCAAGGATATTGCGGGACAAGCATCCGTTCGACTGCGCAGGCGGGGACCGGCGGGGTCGGCGGGACCGGCGGGACCGGCGGGGGCCGGCGGGGCTACCGCCTGATACGCGAGAAGAGCCGAAGGAACGTTCTTGGCGCCACGAGCTCGGGGGTCGGCGTACCCTTGAGGGGAGCATTGCTCTGCGCGTCGGAGCTGGAAAAAGGGGCATTCACACGATGAAGGAGCACGCCCAGGACGTCCTTCCCTTCACGACCGATGACGGCCGCCCAGGCAACGTCATTCACGTGATCGGTGAGACACCCCCAGTTCGAGGTCCGGTCCTGCTGGTACACGGCGCCGGGGTGCGAGCCAACATCTTCCAGGCACCGGTGGAAACGACCCTGGTCGACGACCTGATCGCCCACGGCTGGGACGTGTGGTTGGAAAACTGGCGGGCCAGCATCGATTTCACGCCATGCGAATGGACCCTCGACGAGGCGGCCGTGTACGACCATCCCCGGGCGGTCGAGACAGTCATCGCCGCCACCGGTGCCGACACCATGCAGGCCGTCATCCACTGCCAGGGCTCGACCAGCTTCATGATGTCGGCCGTGGCTGGTCTCGTCCCCCAAGTCACGACCATCGTGTCCAACGCCGTCGCCCTGCACCCGGTCGTCCCGCCCTTGACCCGCTGGAAACAGCGCCTGATGACGCCGCTCGTCGCCCGGCTGATGCCCTATCTGGACCCGCAGTGGGATGTCACCCAGGGAGGGGCGCCGGGCATGAAGGAACGGGCCGTCGCCCTTTGGGTGCACTTGACACACCACGAGTGCCACAACCAGGTGTGCAAGATGGTCAGCTTCACCTACGGCATGGGCCACCCGACGCTCTGGTCACACGCCAACCTGAACGACGCCACCCACGAGTGGCTTCGCGGTGAGTTCGGTCATGTGCCGCTTTCGTTCTTCCGTCAGATCATGGCGTCAGTCCACGAAGGGCACCTGGTTTCGGTGGCGGGCCTCAAGCAGCTACCGGCCAACTTCGTCGCCCAGCCCCCCGAAACCGACGCTCGCTTCGCCTTTCTGTCGGGAGCCCGCAACCACTGCTTCATCCCCGAGAGCCAGCAGCGCACGTACGAGTACCTCAACGGCATACGTCCCGACTACCACAGCATCCGGATCCTGCCGCTCTACGGCCATCTCGACGTCTTCATGGGCCAGCGGGCTGCCACCGATGTGTTTCCGCTCATCCGCGAAGAGTTGATGACCCCATCTGGGAGGGCCTCATGAGAAAACCTGCACGACTGAGCCGCCAAACCGGCCGTCATGCGCTGGTCGACGGAATCCCCTTCACCATGCCCGTTCATTCCGAGGCATCCCCGGCACTCATGGCGGCATTCACCATCAACGCCGACCGGGCAGCAGACTTGATGCCGGGAAACGAGTTGCACCCGTTTCGGCTCCCCAACGGCAAGGGCATCCTGCTGATCACGGTGATCGATTATCGAAACACAAATATCGGCAAGTACATCGAGTACAGCATCGCGATTGCATGCACGCATGGCGACAAGCCGGCGCCGACCTTGCTCGCAATGCTGTTCCAGAACCACTATGGGGTGGGCCAGTACGTCTATGACCTGCCGGTGAGCACCGAGATCTCGGTCAAGGGCGGCAAGGGCATCTGGGGCATGCCCAAGCACCAGGCCAACCTGGATTTCCGGATCGATTCCCATTGGGTCTCCAGCCAGTATGACCTCGACGATCAACTGTGCACGCGAATCGAAATCAAGAAGCCGATGGCGTGGCTGCCAGTGAAACTCGCGGCCAGCAATTTCTGCGCCTTTCGGGGACTGCTGATGCAGTCGAAGATCTATTTCGGCGGCCGCATCGGCTTCTCCTTGCTGCGGGGCGGCAACGCACGGCTGCTGATCGGCGACCACCCCCGGGTGAAGGCGCTGCATACCCTTGAGATATCCGACAAGGCCCTGATGACGGCCTGGTTCCCGTCCTCGGGCGGAGTGCTCGACGATCACTTCGAGGGTTGGTTCCTCGGCTTCGGGTCACCGCCGCAACTGGCGCCGGAAGGGACGGAGAGCGTGGTCGGCCTGAACCTGAAAGAGGAGTGGCTGGCACCTCCGAGCGCGGCCGGTCGCCAGGACTACGTCTCCTGAAGGGCTGATGCTCGATGGCCGGCCATATCCCGCCACTGGCAGCTGGAACCGCAGCATCAGCTGAGGCTCGCGGACCAGGTGATGGGCGCCGCCGGTCGCTGGTCCTGGCGGGCGGCGGGATGCGAGTGGCATATCAGGCCGGAGTGCTGCGAGCGCTGTCCGAGGCAGGCCTGCGATTCCATCACGCCGACGGCACCTCGGGCGGGATCATGAACCTGGCCATGATCTTGTCGGGTCAGGACCCAGTCGAGATGGGCGAACGGTGGCGCACGCTGGACCAGCGCCGATTCATGTCGTTGCTCCCCGTCCGGCAGTATGTGCGGTCGTTTCGATGGCCGGCCTTCGGCGGTGCCGACGGCGTGCGCCACCAGGTGTTCCCGCACCTGGGGATCGACGTCGGACAGATCCGGTCGGCCCGGGGCATGATCGGCACGTTCAACGTCTGCAACTTCTCCCGCAAGGTGGCCGAGGTCATCGAGCACTCCGAGATCGACCTCGACCTCTTGGTGGCGGGGATCTCCTTGCCGATGCTGATGCCCGCCGTGACCCACAACGGCGACTCCTACCTGGATGCGGTCTGGATCCGCGACTCGAATGTCGTCGAGGCAGTACGGCGCGGGGCCGACGAGGTGTGGTTGGTGTGGTGCATCGGCAACACCCCCGAATACCTCAACGGCTCGTTCCGGCAGTACGTCCACATGATCGAAGTAGCCGCGAATTCCTCGCTCTATGCCGACTTCGAACAGGTTCGGGCGGTGAACAAGGAGCGGCCCTCCCCGGTTGTGCTCCACCTGATCAAGCCCGAGGCCCCGATCCCGCTCGACCCCGACTATTTCCTGGGCCGGATCGACGCGGGGACGCTCGTGGAGATGGGCTACCGGGACGGCTGCCGGTACCTCGACCGGCTCGACCCGGCCGGCGTGGCATGGGAGCCCGGCGCCACCTCGATGCGCTCCGACCGACCAGCGCTTCTCCTCCGGCACGACCTCACCGGCGATCTGGGAGGTCACGACCTTACGGTGCGGCTGGCCCCGGAGATTCCTGAGGCTGCGGCTATGAAAGCTGAATTGCGGGTCGAGGCGCCCGCCACCGGGCATGCGACGGTCGCCTCCTTCGGGACACGGGTTCCGTTTCGGACCGCCCAGGTGTCGATGACGGTTGATGGCGATCTGTCGCTCGAGGCGTCGCTGGAGGGGCCCGACGGGCGCTACTGCCTGACCGGCGCGGCACCAACGGGGAGCCCCGGGCTCCCCGTCTCGCTGTCGCGGGGCGACCATCCCGGTGGGGCCATCGTGGCCGTGGGGGAACTGAGCCTCGACCGTCGGATGTGGTGGTCGGCGCTGCGTGGCGCCCATGTGACCCACGCCGTGTCCTCGGGCGATCGGCTGCGAGTCTTGCGTGCCTTGGTACGCCTGATCCTCCATCGAGGATTCCAGGCTCGTCGCGACGACCGGGCCGGCCGCCGCCGGGCCGGACCGCGGGTCGTGCCGTGACGCGCGGTACCGTCAACCGCCCGCGACGCCCGCGACGCCGGCGTCGCGCCGAGCACCGCGCCGAGCACCGACCAGGAGGCCATGCCCAATGCGCCAGTCACTGCTGATCCTGGATCTCGTCATCTTCTTCTTCGGGGCGACGATCTATGTCGGAACCATGTGGGCCGTCCGGCTGTTCTTCTATCCGAGCTGGAGCAAGATGACCGTCGAGGCCCTTCCCGAGCATTTCACCATCCCGGTCCAGGCCGCGACGAGGTTCTTCACCGTCGTCATCCCGCTCATGCTCGTCACGTCGGTGGTCCTGATCGTCGAGGAATGGGGAAAGGCCCAGCTGTGGCAGGTCATCGTCGCCTTCCTGAGCCTCAACGCCAGCGCCGTAGTGATCTTCAGCCTCTTCCTGCGCCCGATCAATCAAGCCATCGAGACGACGAAGGATCAGGCCACGCTGACGCCGCTGCTCAAGCGGTGGATGTTCTTCAACGACTTGCGCTGGCTCACCACCACGGTCACCTGGGCGGCCTTGATGTGGTTCGTGATCGGGCGGGGCCACTTCGCCCAGGCGTTCCGCCACTGACCTCTCGCGTTCGGCTCGCGTTCGGCGCTGGCTGCGTGTGGTGGCTGTTTGTGTCTCGCAGGGCGACCTACAGCGCTGGACGACCATAACAAGCCATGAGAAACCTACGTAGCCCAGAGAAACGGCGCGCTATCTGACGGGGATACTCGGACGCGTGCGGCGAACCCGAGTTCGGTACGCCAGGCAGCCCAGCCCCGAAATGGCATCGAACCCCGCCACAGCCAATGCCCGGCGGGCGAACACACCGTGCCGAACGCCGATCGCGACCGCTCCCGCGGCGCCAACCTTCTGCAGCCCAGCCCAGAGGAGCACCGTCGGATCGTCGTCATGGCGAACCAGGTCGTGAGCCAGGAGGCCGCCGACCACCACCATGAACATGCCGACGGTCGCAAAGAGATGACGGTCGGTGTCGGCACGCGCCGCATCCAGTTGCCGAAGCACGAGTCCCGGAGCCACGATCTGCAAGCCACCGGAGGCGACGGTCGCCACGGAGATACCTAGCAGGGCTTGCCGGAGCAATCGCTCCGAACGCTCGTCGTTGATACCCACCTGGCCCATGAGCCCCTCCTCAGCAATCGTCGGAGTCCGGCGCGATCACGACGCGGTCGTCCGGGTGTCGAAGGCGTGATCGATGATGTCGGTCAGAGAGTTGGCGCGCTCGGTGACCAAGGCCGCCACGGCCTGGGAGAAGTTCTTCCACACGTCGTCGTCGGGCCGGACCAGTTCTGACAGGTGTTGGTAGAACGGCCCCTGTTCAGCCGGCAGCCCGTCGTCGAGCCGGACCCGGTACTGGGCGGCGTCCGTCGCCTGGTTGAACAGGCGGATGCACGCCACCTCGAGGTCGTCGTCGAGGAGCACCAAGTTGGCCCCGTGAAACGGTTCGACCTCCTTGGTGTCCACCACCCAGCCGCCGCTGTTGAAGATCCGCACCGGGTTGGCCAACCCTCGATCAAGTTGCGTGCTCTCGACGAACGGCTTGTGGGTGTGGCCGAAGATGAACTTGACGTGCTCCGGCAGCCGGCGATCCTTGTTGGGGGCCTCCGCGGCCAGTTGCAGGGTCAGCGGGCCACTTAGGTACGCCAGCATGCCGATCCGGGACTTCTCGCTCAGTGGCACCTTCGGGATCCGGCGCTCGGAGGCCGCCACCTTGGATGCCACGAAGCTCAGCACCTTGTGGAGAACCGCCTTCAGCAGCCAGCGACACTTCATGAGGACGCCTCTGCGGGCGACCCGAGTGGCGATCCCGTCGGCCAGGTTGCCGGCCAGCCTTTGGATGGCGTGGTCGTCCTGGAGCATGTCGTACACCAGTCCGACCTGCTCGCCCACGTCTCCCGATCGGCCGAGGGTCGACCAGAAGAAGTCGATCCAAGCAAAGTTCTCGGCTTCGATGTCCCACACCTCGGTAGCGGGCGGGCGACCGGGGAACACGAAGTCCTTGAGTGTCGTCATCAAGTGGTAGATGGATTCCACGTTGTGGCCGTGGTGAAAGACCACCGATGTCTTCTGGTCCTTCGAGCGCAGCCCCAGGTTGGGATACGACACCCGGAACGTGATCGCTTGGTCGTGGGGCCGTCGCTTCGCCAGTTCCTCGAGCAGCTCGGAGTGCACCGGCCGGGAATCCTCGAGGTAGTAGAGGGACGTGCCGTGCCAGGGCACGGGGAGCACGTCGTCGGGCTCGAGGGTATCGAGCAGGTTGGCGTACTGGCGCTCGCGGGCGGTCTCCCAGAGGTGATGGTCGTGGTTGCCGGGCTGATACAGGACCGTGGGATCGAACAGCGGCTCGGCCCCGCTGGGAAAGATGCGGTCGAGGAACAACTCGAACACCATCAGCGCCACGTTGTCGCTGGCCAGCGCCAACTCGAGGATGTCACCGTTCAGGATCAAGGTGGGCTTGCGGGTTTGGTCCTCGTTGCCGTCGATGAGCGTCTTCAGGACCGCGACCAGCGCGTCCAGCACGGAGCTGGCCTTGGCCGGGTCCACCGTGACGTGGTCGTCCTTCAAGTGGCTGAGGATGCTGTTCTCCGCGCCGAAGTGAAGATCGGAGAGACACACGTAGCGGATGTCGGGCATAGACGGCTCCTCGCGGGCTGGGGGCTCAGACGCTCAGGCACTCAGCGTCGGCTGCGCCCACGTCGGACCCAGGGGAGCCGGGGCTGAAAAACTTCCCACAGCTGGCCCATGAACAGGGCGCCGAACGCCTGGAAGGCCTTCCATCGCCCCGACAGCGCCACCCCCTTGACCCTGAAGGTGGTCAACTGACGAGCGAAGTCGAAGGGCAGGATGTGGATGATGCCGGCCCCGATGACCGCCGCCGCGTGGTCGTCCGCCGCCTCGACGTGGCCGGCCAGGATCGTGGTGTAGAGGGTGGTTGTCTCGCCCCAGACATCGCTGAACTGCGAGAGGGCGCCGACGGGATGGCGGATGTCCTTGAACCCCGTGAGGGTGAGCGGGTGGCCGACCGCGTCGGTGAACCACAGCCGATACAGCATGTGGCGCGCCGGCTCGCCGTTGACCTCGCCTGCGTCCACGAACAGGTTGAACACGCCCCGCTCGACGGGACGCCGGCCGCCGAGGACATCGCTCTCGACGTACCCCGCGGCCGGGGCCACGTGGCTGGGGTCGGCAATGAAGGCGTAGGTGTCGTCCGTGCCGATGGTGAGGTGGAACATCACCGCCGAGCCCGTGGCGCGCCCCCGCTCGAAGCCCCGCTGGTAATCGGCCTCGTCGAAGGTGAAGAAACCCTTCATCTCCTCGGTGAACTGAAGGTGGTACTTGGGTTTCACGACGCCGGAGCCGGAGGCGGTGCCTTCGCCGACGCCAGTGGCTGGTGCCGTCATGGCGCTACCACCGCAGTCGAGAGGATGCGGTCGGCCACATGATCGGCAAAGGCCGCGATGGTGAACCAAGGATTGGGACCGACCGGGCCGGGCATGGCCGCCCCGTCGACCACGTAGAGGCCGGGGTAATGGAACACTTCACCGTCGATGTCGACCACCCCGTCCTGGTCGCTGGTCGCCATGGGACAGCCGCCCAGACCGTGGACGGTGATCACCCGCTTGAACAACCACATCGGCGTGTTGAGCAGCTTGCCCCCGAGGGCAGAGGCGATGCTTTCGATCGTGTTCTGCACCCGGTCGAAATAGGCCTCCGAGGTCCGGCTGGTCCAGTCGAGGTCGAGGCCGCCTTCGCGTAACCGCATCACCCCGTCTGGGATGTCGCGGCCCATGGCGAGGGTGGGCAACATCGTCGACGACACCTGGCCGCCACCCAGCAGCTTGGAAACGTCGGTGCTGATGTGGTTACGAGGATGGCCGCTCAGATGCGCCACCAGGCGCTTGCCGAGGAAACTGGCGGCCCGCCCGGCCAGGCTGATGGCCCCGGCCGACTCGGCCACCCAGTCGAGGAATGCCGGGACACCGCCGTCCTCGACATAGAAGCCGCGGCCGGTGGCGCCGGTGCCGTCATGGCTGTCCGGCATCCGGATGGCGCTGGTGATGACCGGACCGATGCTGGGATCGAGGTGTCGGGGCAGGCGGTGGCCACTGACCTGGGTATGGGCGTCCACGATGGCCGACAACACGTCGCCGTTGCCCGAGAACCTGGTCCCGATGGCGGCCGACAATCGGGGTAAGGCAGCCCGGTTGCGGAGCAACAGGTAGGTCGTGCCGAACGTCCCGGCCCCGAGAACCACCCTGCGGGCCTTGATCGTCGTGGTCGGCAGCTGGCTGGTCGGGACCGGCATGCGATCCTCGTCGGGGTGGTGGGACACATAGGTCACCTGGTAGCCCGAGGGGCCGCCGCCAGGGCCGTCGAGCGGCTCCAGCGATCGCACCTCCGAAAGCGTGCGGATCTCGGCGCCGTGGTCCTTGGCCCGGGACAGGTAGGTGTAATCGAGGGTGTTCTTGGCCCCGTAGTTGCACCCGGCGTCGCATTCGCCGCACAACCGGCAGGTCTCCCGGGGTCGGTTGTGCAAGTTGGGGTGGGCCTCGAGAAGTGGAACTCCGGGTACCGGTGCGTCGCCCGGGCTGCGAAAGCTGACCGCCAGTTCCGGCAGCATCCAGTCGAGTCCGAGGGTCTCGGCTGCGTCCCGCATGGCGATGGTCTTCGGGGTCTGGTTGTACGGCGCCACGTCGAAGGGATAGCGCTGCAGGTCGAGCATCTTTTCGACGGCGTCGTAGTGGGGGTCGAGCAGGGCCCGGTCGATGGGCCAGCGTTCGTAGCCACCTCCGGGGAGGGCCTCGTCGACAAACCAGTGCTCGTCCTTGCGGATGAAGACGTTGGCGTAAATGAGCGAGCCGCCCCCTAGGCCGCTCGACACCACGCTCTCGATGCCTTTGAACGCCCAGATGTCGAACAGTCCGTACATGCCGGTGCTGGGGTCCCACAGGTTGTTGGCCAGCCCCCTCGGGTCGCGGGGGAAGGAGCCGGGGGGATACGGGCGCCCTCGTTCGAGCACGCACACCCGTTCGCCGGCCTCGGCGAGCCGGTAGGCGACCACAGACGCCCCGAATCCCGACCCGACGACGACGACGTCGAAGTCCTCGGCCGCATCGGGCGAACCTGTTGTGCTCACCAGGCTAGAGGGTAGCCATCACCGCCTCGCGAGGAGCCCGATACGTTACTTTCGGATACTCGCGGGCCCTCCCGGGGTGTCTGTTAGCACTACATGACCGTGAGCGGTCATGTAGTGCTAACAAAGGGCGCTCCTCGGTGGCGCGGCGCCTACTGAAGGAAGGTGTCGAGGCCGTAGAGGTCCTCGAAGTGGTGCCAGGCCTCGATCACCTTGCCGTCGCGCATGGCGAACATGACGACCGCTCGCACGTCGAGCGTCTTGCCGTCGACCGACGCCGTGTCCCTGGCCCATCCGGCGACCAGATCCTCGCGGGCGACCACGTCGATGACGGTGGCGTGGAAGGTTCCCCCGCCCGCCGCGCCGTACGCACCAAGGAAGGCCATGGTGTCGTCGCGGCCGATGTGTTCTCCCGCCAGCTTGCTGTTGCCCGGAAAGTGCCACACGATGTCCTCGTCGAACACGTCGAGCAGGGTGGCGATGTCGCCCACGTTGAATGCCTCGTACGCCCCGCGAATACGGGCCTCATTCTCCGCTGCTCCCACCATTCCTCCTTAGTCAGCCTGCCTCGTCTTCGACGCAGGGCCACCGTTCAGATCATCCATGGCTGGGAAAGATCCTAGGGACACATCTTGGGGACAGATCTTGGGCAGGCTCCTAAGGTCGCAGCGTCGCCCCGTCGATCACCTGGTGGTAGGGCGAGGTGGACGAGGTCGGGGGTGGGGAGGACCGGGCCCAGACCACGTACAGGCGACTGGGCGCAAGGGCCATTCCGATGTAGTCGCCCGGAAAGAAGCCAGCCGATTGCGCCGCGTATCGCAGCACCGAGCGCTGCCCAATCGACATCGGCGAGGCGAACGACGCTCCACCGTCGTGCGAGACCGACAACTGCTGCTGGACGAAACCCCCGTTGGACCCGGGCTGGGTTCGGGTGCCGTAGGACACGTAGACCGCCCCCGCGCGAGCGACCACGTCGGCATTGACGCGCTGAACACCGCGACCGTCGCCCCGGGAAACCGACACCGGAGTAGACCACGCTTGGCCGTCGCGCGACGACGAGATGAGCAGCGGATCGGTAACTCCGGGACCCGAACTCAACCAGGCGACATACATGACTTGGGTCACCTGGTCGACGTCGGCCGCGAAGAGGCAGCAACGCACGTCCGGCAGGGTGTCGATGGCGTTGTCGGTCACCTGGCCGACGGGCTGCCAGGTCAGTCCGCCATCGGCCGATCGTGCGGCCAAGATCGGCCAGGCCGGGTTGGCGCCCGCCAGCGCGGCTGCGCGACGGAGCTTGGCCCTCAGGCGCGGGGATTCGGGGTTGCCTCCGGGCGCGAGATCGGGTGTCCGCTCGGCCAGGCCGTAGTCGTAGTACGTGTCCACGATGGTGCCGTTGGCGAGGATCATGGGCTGGGAGTTCTGAGTGTCGTGGTTGGTCGCCGTGACATAGGACGTGGAACTCCAGGTATCTCCGTGATCGTCGGACCAGCGCACGGCCTGGGGTGCCCCCAAAAAGTTGATGCCAGATGCCAGGAATGGCGTCCAGAACACGTAGACGCGTCCGTAGTGTGGGCTCGTTTTCGACGAGTCCACGACGATCCAATCCTTGTCTTCGGAATAATCGCAGGACGAGCTCTGGTCGACATACGAGGGTGGCCCCCACGTTTGGCCCCCGTCCATGGATCGCAACACAGCAACCGCGGACGGGCACGAGGAGATGTCCAAAGGCAGGACCGAGAGGTAGGCCGTCCCGTCCGGCCCGAATGCCACGACGGGGTCCGATATGCGCTCGTACGGCCCACCGGCGGCGGTCGTCACCCCCTGAATCGGTGCGTGGTGCCAGGTGGCGCCTCCGTCACGGGTCCACGCAGCGGAGATGTCCACCGCGCCGCCGTTGGGGTAGCGCCCATCGTGGGCGGCCGCAATGGCGACGTTGGCATCGAGCGGCGACACCGCCACGTCGGGCTCCACCACGGTGTCGGGCTCCGACCCTGGAGCCGGTGGTATGTCCTGACGGATCACCTGCCCGGCCTGCAGGACCACCGGCGGCCCGGGCGGTGCGGCGGAGGCTGCGCCCCCGGCCGAGCCAATAACGCCAGCGGTCATCGCGGCCGCGGCCATTACGTGCACGAAGCGATGCGCCACCCGTCGCCTCCTCGCTTGTCTGACGTGAGCTTGGCTACCCTGCCATCGGTGGCTTGGCCGCGCAAGGGCTCCTTCGCCTTGGCCGCCTGGGCCACCGGGCCGCCGGCTCAGATAGTCGAGTCGCTACCGACGCTGCGGGCGTGAATTGGGCCGCCTCGGTCGCGCAGCGAGGGCGCTTCGTGGCCAGTACGCAGAGAGATGATCTCGGCGCAGATCGACAGCGCCGTCTCCTCCGGGGTGCGCGAACCGATGTCCAAGCCGATGGGCGCCATCAACCGGGCCAGGCCGACATCGTCGACACCGGCCTCGCGCAGGCGGGCGATGCGTTCGGTATGGGTCCGGCGGTTGCCCATGACCCCGAGATACCCGACGCGGGTGGCCAGCGCCGCGGTAATTGCGGGAACGTCCAGCTTGGCGTCGTGGGTCAGCACGCAGGCTGCGTCCCGTGGGCCCAGCTCGTCGCCGATCTTCTCCAGATAGCGGTTGGGCCAGTCGACCACGACCTCGTCGGCCATCGGAAATCGGCCTGCGGTGGCGAACACCGGCCGGGGATCGCACACCGTGACCTGGTAGCCCAGGATCTTGGCCACCCGGCCGAGCGCCGCCGTGAAGTCGACGGCCCCAAAGATGATCATCCGAGGCGGCGGGGCGAACGACTCGATGAAGACCGACACTTCGGTGCCGCGCGCCTCTCCTCGGGAGCCGTAGTGCCGGGTCCCCGTACGGCCGACCTCCAGCTCGCCCAAGGCGTCGCGCTCGACGACGCGGTCGAGCTCGGGATCACCCAGGCTCCCTATCGCCACTGGCGGGTCGGCGGGCGTGGCCCCCGGCCGGACGAGCATGGTGGTGCCCAGCTGCTCGGGCGGTCCGACGATGACCGTCGCCAGGACCACGGGCTCCGATGTTCGCAACGCCTGACGCAAGTCGTGGTAGAGCTCGCCCGCCATGATGGCTCCCCTACCAGCGATCCAGCGGTTCGATGAACACGTGAATGGTCCCGCCGCAGGTCAGGCCCACGGCGAAGGCCTGGTCGTCCGAATAGCCGAAGGTGACCAGTCGGGGCTGCCCGTCTCCCGAGAGGACCTCGAGCGCCTCGCTGACCACGGCTCCCTCGACACAACCTCCCGACACCGATCCGGCCACTTCGCCGTGATCGCTCACGGCCATGGCGGCCCCGGGGTCCCGCGGACCCGAGCCTTCGAGGCCGACGACCCGAGCAAGCGCCACCCGGTGCCCGGCGGCGGTCCAGCGGTCGATGTCATCGAGCACATCCTTCACTTCGCCATCACCTCGACCTTCCAGTCCCCCCACCTTGTGATTCGCTCGGGGTCCGCCACCGCGTAGATGACCCCGGCTTATGCAGCCGTGCCGGGACCCTCACGAACGCATCACAGTACGGCAGGGCGGCGGCCAAAGCGGCGGCCAAAGCGGCGGTCTCGCGTGGCTGGCAGGTCCTTCACCCGCAACTGGGCCGGCGCCCCGCCTCCCCGGCCTCGTGCGCCCGCGCCGACGGTGCGTGGGCAATGTGTCGAGGCGCTGCCGGTCGCGCGGCGTCGCGCCGCGCCCCGGGCCGAGACGCGACCCGCAACGTCGGGTTTGGCTGGTGCTGCGGTGTCCTGGCGTTCGAGGTCGTTGCCGCGTTGGCCGCCGATTCGGGCGGCCTCGTCACCCGCCGGCCGGAGCTGCTCTTGGTCGGGGCCGGCGCCGTCACCGTGCTCGGGGCCCATCTCGGCCGCCGGGGCGGGAGTCCGACCTCTACCCGAGCATGGGCCCGCTTCGCCCTCGGTGCCAGCAGCGGCTCGGCTCTCGCCGAGCTCGCCGATCTCCACCTCCTCGTCCTCCACCGCGCTCCGGTGCTCTCAGCCGACGTGGCTCTCCATGGCCTGGCAGTGGTGCCCGCCCTCCTGGCCGGGCGACTGCTGATGCAACTCGGTGGCCAACGTGCTCGGCTCCCGGTGCGGCCCGGTCTTGACACGACGAGCGTCACCCGGAATAGTTGACTCGGTTAGTCGGTTTTCCCTCAGGAAAGGTTGCCATGACCGACATTCCTCGCCCCCTGTTCAGCTTTCCGAATCCTGTCAACGAAATATCGGCGCGCCTGGTCGCGGCGGGCGTGGTGCTGATGTGCCTGGCCGCGATCGTGTTCGATCAGCCGTGGATCACCGCCGTGATTGCCTACGGCTTTGTGGCTCGGGTGCTGACTGGACCGACCCTCAGCCCCCTCGGCCAGTTGGTCACGAGGGTCATAACGCCACGATTGTCCGTGGCTCCAAAGTTCGTGCCCGGACCCCCGAAGCGCTTCGCCCAGGGCATGGGCGCCGTCATGTCGGTGACCGCCTGCATACTCGCGCTGGGCCTCGGTTTGCGTGGCGCCGGATACATCGTCCTTGGACTGGTGGTGATTGCCGCCACGCTCGAATCGGTGTTTGCGGTGTGTCTGGGCTGCCGGATCTTCTCGGCTCTGATGAGAATCGGGATCGTGCCCACGTCGGTCTGCGAGGAGTGTGCCGACGTCAGCAAGCGTTTCGCTCAGGTCGCCTGATCGTCGGATCAGGAACGCCGGGCACGTAGTCGGAGGGTCCAGGCCGCCAGCAGCGCGACGATCATCAACGCCAAGGCGGTGGCGAAGGCGAAGGCCGCCGGGTTTCCGGCCTTCACCGCTTTGCCCAACGGGTCCAAGCCGACGATCGTCGGGGTGGGCGCTGCGGCCGCAAGTTGGAAGCCGGCCTGAACCGCCGACGGGCGGCCCGCCCCCGAGGGGTCGATGGCCAGGTCATGGTTGAGCTGCCCCGCCGGGGTGGACACGGCAACGAGGGTGAGCCACGCCTTGGCCGGGACCCATTCGCTGTCGCGGTCCGCTCGCAGGTCCCCGAGGAGGCCGTCCGACGCCGGTTCGCCCGCTTGGACCTGGACGCCCTGGTCCAGCCCCAGCAGCGCGGGCGCCCGGTCGGTGAGGAGGAAAACGTCGGCGACTACCGGCGCTTCAGGGACCTTCGCCAGCGACAGGATGTGCAGCGGTACCCAGGGGCTGGGCGTCGGAATGGTGATCTGGATCGGGGTGCCGTCTCCCGCCTGTTCCTGGCGGGCGGCAGCCTTGGAGGCATCGAAACGGGCCGCGAGGAAGATGGGGCTGCGCTGGGCATAGAAGTCGAGCATCGCCGGGGCATCGTTAGAGACGGCGTACCCGTGCTGTTTCACCCACGTGAGCACCTCGTCTCCCCCGCCTTTGAGGACGGTGATGTCCAAGGCGTCGACAGTGGTCTCGAGCAGCACCTGGGCCGTCGAGGCCACCGCGGCACTGGCTCGCAGATCGCCGGCAAAGGGAGCGGGGGGGTGTGCCTCCCGTTCCAGGCGCTGCAGAGTCCAACTCCCGGCCTTTCGAACGTCGGACGGAATGCCGGGCAAGGGGATGATCGAACCGAAGTTGGTCCCGCCCCCGGCGTACTGGAACGAGGTGACGTAATGCTCGACGCCGTCGTGATAGGCGGCGAGCGTGGTGGTGCGATCCAGCCGGACCGCACCGTTGGGTGCCACCAGGCCGCCGCAGGCACCGGCGGGAGGGGCGGCCGCAATCATCAGACCGCCCGTTGCCAGCAGGGCCACCGCTGAAAGACGACGACGTATGTGTTGCATGGCGAGGATCCCTCCGTGAGACGACGCCCCTTCAGACGACGCGGCCACCGCAGCCGGTTCCCGCGAACCGCGAACGTGTCGTAGATGCGCTTCTTGGCCGCGCTATCGGGATTCCTTCTCGAGCTCCAAGGCCCGCCAGAGATACCAACTGGCGACACTGCGGTAGGGCCGCCACCGTTCGCCGTAGTCGAGGAGTTCTCTCTGAGAAGGCATCTCGCCTTGCCGATAGGTAAGGGCAAAGCCTTTGCGCACGCCGAGATCACCAACCGGCAGCACATCGGGCCGCCCGAGCGTGAAGATCAGGAACATCTCCGACGTCCAGCGCCCGATCCCCCGAACCCGGCTCAGCTGCTCGACGATCGCCTCGTCCGCCATCGACCGGGCCTCGGCCAGCGTTGGGATGGCGTGATCGGCGGCGTGGCGGGCCAAGTCTCGAATGGCCAGGAGCTTGGCTCGTGAGAGGCCCGCGCCGAGAAGGTCCTCATCCGAGGCGGACAAGATGTCGCCGGCGCGCAGCGTGGCCCCCGACCCAGGAAACAGGACGCACAACCGGGTAAAGATGGCATTCGCCGCCCGGCCGTGGAGTTGCTGGAAGACGGTGGCGCGTGCCAAGGCCGCGAACGTGGTCGGCGCAGCGGTGAGCTGGAGGTCGAGCGGTCCGACCGCGTCGATCAGGCGGGCAAGTATCGGATCGGCGTCCCGTAGGTGCGCGACCGCAAGTGCTGTGTCGATGCCCACCGCTCCCACCTGTCAGGCGGGCGTCTTCGGGGGTGGTACTTCCAACGCCGCTTCCAACGCCAGCAGGCGGACCTTGGTAGCCAACCCGCCGTTGGCCGAGAAGCCGCCGAGCCTCCCGCCCGCCGCCACTACCCGGTGGCACGGAACCACGAGGGCAAAGGGGTTGCGGCGCAGCGCCTGTCCGACCGCGCGCGCCGCACCCGGCGAGCCCAGCAGCGTCGCCACCTCGCCGTAGGACATCGTCTCGCCGGGCGGGATGGTCCGGATCAACTGGTACACCCGGCGGTGAAAGGGCGGCACCCCGCTCATGTCGAGCTCGACGGAGATTAGGTCGCTCGCCATTCCGTCGAGGAGGGCGACGATCTGGTCGAGCGCATCCTGCACGGTGGCGGGGGGCGTCATCGGCCGAGCGTCGGGAACCGATTCGCAGAGCTTGGCCACGGTTTCCCCGTCGTCGGCTTCCGGGAGCTGCAATGCCACCAGCCCGCGCGGCCCCCATGCCACGCCGCAGCGGCCGGTGTTCGTATCGAAAAGGGTGAAGCCGATCACGACCGAACACGACCGCTCTGACATTGGCCCCGAGAACATGTCGGCGAATCAGGGCATGGTGACGAGCTTGAACAGGGCGCCCGTCGCGTCGGCTGCGGTGGCCAGGCGGCCATACGGCGTGTCCTCGGCGGCCGTCACCACGGACCCACCGAGGTCGACGATGGTCGCCAAAGCCTTGTCGGTGTCCTCCACTCCGAAGTAGATCGACCACTGGGCGCGGGCGCCCTCGGGCAGGAAACCCGAGGCATCCATGATCCCGGCCAGCTGGTCGTCACCGGTCCCGAGCGTCGTGTAACGGAAGTCTTCCGTGTCGCTCGCGACGTGGGTGTCCCAGCCGAATGCGTCGCGGTAGAACGCCACGGCGGTGTCGTAGTCCCCGGTGTGCAACTCGAACCAAGCCGGGGTGCCGGGCTCGCCGAGGACACCGAACCCGGCGTGGGCGCCTGGCTGCCAGATGCCGATTCCCGCTCCCCCAGGGTCGGTGACATACGCCATGGTGCCCAGCTGGCCGACGGGTGTCGCCTCCACCAAGGCCTGGCCGCCGCTGGCCGCCACGGCTCCGACCGACTTCTGGGCGTCGTCACTGGCCAAGTAGACGGACCACACGTCGGGGGCGCTCGAGCCGGGGCGACTGCCGATGCAACCGGCCACGGGCACGCCGTCCTTGGTGAAGTTGAAGTAACCGCCAAAGTCCTCGTTCGGCGCCCCGGTGGCCCAGCCGAAGAGCTGGCCATAGAAGACGCGGCTGCGCTCGGTGTCGGAGGTCATCAGATCGATCCAGCACGGGGCCCCGACCGGGGCGGTGTCGCGAGTAGGCATGGAGACTCCTTCGGTGTGATGGGAACGATGTCACACTTTGCCTGCCACGGCGACCCTAAGGGGTGGGCGGGATACTGGATGGCCGCCGTGCGACACCTGGGCCGGTTGAGGGCGCCCTGGACCCTTGACGAGCCAACGCTGGACGCGATTGCAGCGTCCAAGGTCCAGAGTCCGACGATACCGGACACTGGCATCGCCTTTTTCCGGCGACGTGCATGGGTGCCGATCTCAGCGGGCCGCATAACAGATCGACCACAGCAACCAACGAATAAATGCCGGTTGTAATGATCGAGAACGACAAGACAGTAATCGGATCTCCGTCTTCGCGACTTGGTCGCTACGACACAACACGATCCAGTTGCCATTAAGGTTGGAATCCCTAGCCTAGCGGGCGGCGTTGTGGTCGAGCGGTGGTGCGTATCTGCGATTTGAAAGGACAGGACGTATCCGCTTCCGGACCAGAGCCACGAGCATCATTTCTTGTCTCTCGAATAAATGTAGATCTTCACCCCAATTCCGCCAAATCCTAGAATCGCGAAAATAATTACAGCAGCGGCATGCACTATATATACACACCTTTATGATTGGCTCTGTTTTGTTATCGTTATTGGAGAATGGCATCTCTGGGATAGAAGTGAGAAGACATGATCGCATCCCTTAGAAGAGGCTAGAGGCCACGGCATCGGCGATTTCGCCGATGCATATCCGCCCCAGCCGACCCAACGCTTATGGCTCCGCCCAGAATTGGTTCGCCGAGATCCTGGGAAACTACATTAGCAGCGCCGGACACTGTACAGCTAGCAGCCAGTGCCCCAGCTCCTACTAAGCCCCAATCCACCGATCGCGTTTAGCGGTTCGTCCGGGGCCGGTCAGCACGGCGACGCACCGATCGCTCCCCTCATGTTGCCGGTCAGCAACGGTGTCGTTCACGGACCGACGGGCGGTTGCATCGTAGAAAGACACCTCCTGGGCGATGACGGTAAACCCGGTGACCGACCACCGACCGGGCCGGCGTGTGCCGCCAACGCAGCGGCCCCGGCGTCCGGCGGCGCCAAGGCCGGTGCCGGAGCGCGATGAGTGAGGCGTTCGCCCGCCGGCAACCCGAGGCGTCAGTAGCCCAGGGCGTCAGTATCGTGAGCGAGTGCTCGAATGGATCCCCTGGCAGGACGCGGCGAAGATGGCCACGGCCACCGCGACCACCTGGGGCCTGACCCGCCGGTCGGAGCGATCCTGGGGCAGGGTTCTCCGCCCGTGGGCCAAGGAACTGACGCTGATCTTGGTCCTCTACGGCCTGTGGCAGTACGCAGGCGAATGGTCGCTCGGCCGTGTCGACGTGGCGTTGGCCCGGGGCCGCACGATTTGGAACGTCGAGCGCGCCTTCTACCTGCCCAGCGAGCGAGCCACCCAAGCGCTCTTCCTCCATCATCGGCTCGCCTTGCGCGGGTTCAACGAATTCTACGCATTCATTCACACCCCGGCCCTGGCCATCTGCCTGGTGTGGCTGTTCGTCCGCCACCGGGAGCACTACCCGCCCGTGCGGACTGTGCTGGCGCTAGTGACCGGCGCCAGCCTGGCCATACAGCTGTTCCCGGTGGCCCCGCCCCGCCTGCTGCCGCTCCTGGGCATCGTCGACACGGGCGCCCTCATCGGCCCCCGCGTGTACACCCCGGGGGCGCCCGGGCTCGACCAGCTTTCCGCCATGCCGTCGCTCCACGTCGGGTGGTCGATCGTCATCGCCGGGGCGATCGTGTGGGTCTGCCGCCGACCATGGCGCTGGCTGGCGCTCGCCTATCCCATCGTGACCCTTGTGACCGTGGTCGTGACCGGCAACCACTTCTGGGCCGACGGCATCGTCGTCGCGGTCCTGTGCGCCGGGGCGACGCTCATCGTCGCCAAGGCCTACGCTCGACCACCTGTCATGCCCGCGCCGTTGGACCCCTCCCCAGATCTCGTTCCCGAACCCTCGGCCGTCGGCTAGACCGTTGTCTGCGTTCGAGGCACGCCGAGTGGACATCGTCAACTCCCAATGCTCGGTTGTGTAACGCCGGATCCGGTGTACTCCCCCAGTTGCCGCGATGAGTTCGCCGGGCCGCCGAGTCTCCGTCGCGGCGCGCTCAGCGCAAACTGACATCACTCGCGCTCTGGCCGGCCGCGCTCTGGGCGGCCGCGCTCTGGCCGGCCGCGCCGGCGCCATCGCCGTCGGTGCGCCGCATGACGTCGGCGAGCGGGCGGCGGTTGGAACGAGGGACGTCCACCGAGGGATGGCCGATGCGATACACCGCCACCGGGACCGGGACACCGGCAAGGGCCGCCACCAGGGGCGCCGTCTCTGGTCGGTCGACGGCAACTGAAATCGGATGGCAGGCCCAGCCGGCTGCACCCACCGTCGACCACGATCGCATCAGCCGGCGACCGGCATCGAAAAGGTCCTCGGGCGACAGGCTCGCGGCACCGAGCACGCAGACCGCAACACTGTTCGACAGCAGCCGCACGTCGCGCGACGAGTACACCCACGCCAACACCGAGGGCAGCCGCCCGAGGCGAAACGCCGCCCGCAGGGCGACCCAGTCCACCCGCGACAGCGCCAAGCCCTCGGGGGTCATACCGTCGGCCGCGCCGCGATCGGCCCGGGTCCAGCGCCGCAGGTCGGTGACGAACCGTCGGTCCTTCCAGGACAGGACCGACGCCTTGGCAACCAGGCGGGCCATGGCTCGCGGGGTCACGGTCTCGTTGCCGAGCACCCGCAACGCCGTTTCCAACTCGACCGGGACCGGCGTCTTGTCGTAGGGGCGCCGGTTGGTGTGGCGGTGCGCCGCGGCGGCGGCCAAGGGGTCGAGCGGCTCGTCGGGCCGGGCGGGACGGACGCTGATGTCGCCGACCCAAAGGTCAGAGCCGGTCCGCTCGAATCGGGGA
>JAUTXM010000427.1 GCA_030838025.1 Acidimicrobiaceae bacterium | reverse complement strand
TTTCGCTGCCACGGCTCCCGCCCCCGCTCCGCCCGCCGCCGTTCCGCCCGCCGGCACTCCGCCCTCATCGGGCGTCGGACCGGACCAGTGGCCGCCACCACCGCCGGAGTGGTCAGCGCCCTCGTCCTATCTCACCTGGACCCCACCGCCGCGACCGGGCGGGGTGGGCCCCGATCCGGCCCCCGGCGAGACCGCAACCAAGGCGTCGCCATGGGCGTCGGGGTTGGGCTTCGTGGCCCTGGTCGTCGGTGTCATGGTCGTCGTCGGCTCGCTCGGCACGCTCGGTGGGTACCTGGCGTTCCGGCACCGCAGCACGCCCCAGCCCTCGGCGACGGGCCTGCCTCCGACTGTGGTCCCGACCATCCCCGGTCCTGGTTCGACCGTTCCACCCCGGGACCCGTCGACCGCGGCCTTGGATTCGCTCGTCCTCACCCAGGAGGATGTGGCATCGACGGTCGTGGTCCAGCCGTTACTCGGGGGCGACCAGGTGGCCGGCGAACCGACACTCGATCTCTGCAACGGCACCTTCCCCAGCGAGTCACTGCGTACCGCCCGACTTCAGGTGGGCGCGTTCGACGCCCAAGCCACCGTCGTGCTCAGCACCGAAGCGGTCCTCTACGCCAACCCGGCGGCGACCGAGCAGGCGTTCTCCGAGCTGACATCGGTCGCGTCCAACTGTCCCTCTACGCCAGTCACGAGCCCGGTCGGCGAACCAACCGAGGTCACCCATTTCAACGCCGCACCCGACGGCACCTGGTCGGCCGCCCCGACGGGTGTGACTCGCCAGGCCTACGACTTCGTGAGCACCGACGAGCTCGGCACCACCCGCCATTCCGTAGCGGTCTACCTGCGCCGGGGACGGGCCTTGATGGGCGTGTACTTCTCCGATGTCGACTCGCCGCAGATCACGGTGGCCGGACAGAGCACGATCGAGAAGATCACCGCCGTCTTCGCGGGACGCCTCGCCGGCCTCCCCGCCTCGGTCGTCAACGGGTAGTCGAAAGTCTCATGCCGGGCACAGATGCTCCTGATCCGGCTCTGAGGTTGGCGGCGTTGACTAGGAGCAACACCAGCCACAGGAGTGACGACGCCGTGACCGACATCTATCAACAACGGGGCAGCGGAGCGACCTCGGTACTCCCGCCACCGCAGCCGCAGCCGCAGGAATGGATCAGCGAGCCGCCCCCGTGGGCGCCGTCATGGGCTCCGCCGACGGTCCCCATGGGCGGAGACGGCGGGGGCGGCGGCTTCGGCGGCACCAGCCCGTTGCCGCCTTGGCAGCCGCCCGAGGCGCCACGTCAGCGGGGAAGGAACGGTCTCGCGGTCGTCATCGTTGCCGCGTTGATCGCGGCACTCATCGGCATCGGCATCGGCAGGAGCCTCGGACGGCCCGCGTCCACCCCCGTGGCTGCATCGTCCACCCCGGCCACAGCCACGCCCCCGGCGAACAGCCCCGCCACCACGCCCGCCAACGGTGGCACCACGCCATCAGCGGGCTCGAGTCCGAACCAACCCGCACAGCCGTCTACCGGTTCGGCACCCGCTGACGCCGCGGCGGTGTCGGCCAAGGTGACGCCCGGCATCGTGGACATCAACACGCAGTTGTCGTACCAGAACAGCGCCGCCGCGGGCACCGGAATGGTCCTCACGTCGTCGGGTGAAGTGCTCACCAACAACCACGTGGTCGACGGGGCGACCACAGTTTCGGTGACCATCCCGAGTACCGGTCGGACCTACAGCGCCACCGTGGTCGGCACCGACCCGACTGAAGACGTGGCAGTGCTGCAACTGAAGAATGCGTCCGGCCTGAAGACGATTCCGACGGGCGACTCCAGTGCCGTCCAGGCCGGCGACTCGGTCGTCGCCTTGGGCAACGCAGGCGGCAGGGGGGGCGCCCCATCTGTCGTCACCGGGACGGTGCGAGCGGTCGATCAGACCATCACGGCCAGCGATCAAGGTGGTGCCAACGCCGAGACGCTCAACGGCCTGATCGAGACCAACGCTCCCATTCAGCCGGGCGACTCGGGAGGCCCGCTGGCCAACAACAACGGGCAAGTCATCGGTATGGACACCGCGGCCTCGACGGCTCGACGGTTCAACGCCGGGGCGGCCGTGAGCTTCGCCATCCCGATCAACCATGCCCTCTCGATCGCGCAACAGATCGAATCTGGTAAGGCCAGCTCGACGATCCACATCGGCCTGCCGGCATTCCTCGGCGTCTCGCTCTCCTCCACGTCCTCCGGTACTGGCGCCGCGGTCATCGGCGTGGCTGCCAACACTCCGGCGGCCGCCGCCGGCCTGGTCGCCGGCGATGCCATCACCTCGGTGGGGGGCACGACGGTCACCGGATCGCAGGAGCTGACCGCCGCCATGGCCACCCACCGTCCCGGTGACATGGTCACGCTCACCTGGACCAGCCAGTCAGGCGGTAGCCGTACGGCGACGGTCACCTTGGCCTCCGGCCCGGCCGACTGAGCGACCCGCCGCCTCATCTGGGGGCCACCGACCGCACCGCTTCCCCCGGCGGTGGGGCCGGTGGCCCCCGCCCCTCGCCCGCCGGACCGCCCGCGGCGCGGCTCGGAGGGATTTCCTGAGACAAATCCACATTCCATGTGGGATGTCCTGAAGAAAGCCGGGAGCCACGACGCTCGGCGTACCGTTTGATTCCGTGCCCCCGCCGCCACGACCGCCGAACCAGCAGCCGACCCAGCAGCCGACCCACCCGACCCGGCCGACCGAGCAGCGGCCAGACCCGACCGCCGTGCCGGGACGGATCGGATTCCCCCGGATCCCTTTGGCTCACCTGCCGACACCGCTCGAGCGACTCGACCGGTTAGGCGCCCATCTGGGTATGGAGCCCGGTGCCTTGTCGATCAAGCGCGACGATGCCACCGGCCTGGCAGGCGGGGGAAACAAGGCCCGCAAGCTCGAATATCTCTGCGCCGACGCCCAGGCCCGGGGGTGCGACACGCTCGTAACCGGGGGCGGGCATCAGAGCAACCACGTGCGAATGACGGCGGCCGCGGCCAACCGGGTGGGCCTGGCCTGCACCGTGGTGATCGCGGGCGCCCAACCGGAGCAACCCAGCGGCAACGTACTGCTCGACGAGTTGCTCGGCCCGGCGATCGTGTGGATCGGCCCCGCCACTTACTACGCCATCGAGGCCGCGATCGTCCACGAGAGCGAGCGGCTCACGGCGACGGGCCGTCGCCCCTACGCCATCCCCGTCGGCGGCGCCAACGCCATCGGCGCCCTGGGCTATGTCGTAGCAGCCGAGGAGCTTCGCACCCAACAGCGCGCCCAACTCGGCGCCCAACTAGCCGAGGTCGAGCTGGTGGTCGTGGCCGACGGTTCCGGCGGGACCCACGCCGGGCTGGCCGCGGGCTTCGATGATCACGCCCTCGTGCTCGGCATCGACGTCGGTGCCCGCCCCGACCTGGACCAACAGGTGCCGTCGAAGGCGGACGAGGTGGCCGCCCTGGCCGGACTCCCCCCGCCCGCGGGCCACTGCCAGATCGATCACGACCAGATAGGAATGGGCTACGCCGCGCCCACCGACGCCTGCCGCGAGGCGCTCGAACTGGCAGCCCGCCTCGAGGGCGTCATCCTCGATCCGGTCTATACCGGCAAAGCGATGGCCGGGCTGATCCAGGCCCGGCGCGACGGTCGCATCGGCGCCTCGACGACGACCGTCTTCTGGCACACCGGCGGTATGCCGGCCCTTTTCGCCCGCGCCTACGCCGACTGGATCCGAACCGGATCCACCCTGTGGACAACCTGACCAGATCCACAGGGTTGGACCCCTGGATGCCCACAGCCACCCCGGCGTACCGTTGCTGCATGACCTACGAGATCCGGTTGAAGGGTGGCGAGGCCGAGGTCGTCGAGGGCGCCGACACCTATCAACAGGAGGGCCCACTCACGACCTTCTTCCAGACTCGGCCCGGCCGGACGGTGATCGACTGCTGGTCGCGCCGCGTGGCGAGCTACCGCACCGCCGACATCGTGCGCATCCGCGGCGCCGCCTGGACGGGCGCCCCGATCGCCGTGGGGGGTCCGACCGCGATTCTGCGGAGTTTCTGAGCTTGCCCACAGCGGGCCGCGAGATTGCGATGGTGAAGTGGACCTGCGGGTCACCCTGGCCCGTATCGAGGAGCAAACATGACACGTACACGGATAGTGCTGGCTGCGGGGGCGGTGGCCGGGGTTCTCGGCCTCAGCCTTGGCGCGGCCAGTGTCGCCGGAGCGGCGTCAACGCAAACGCCAACCCCGACGACGACCGCACCAGGGTCGTCGACGGCCCCTGCGCACAACGGGGACTGCCCCCACATGCATGGGAGCTCGGGGAGCGGCAGTAGCACGTCCTCGGCCAGCGGGAGCGGCGTCTAGCCGTTCCCCTCCACCGGAGGCCCGGCGGCCCGTTCCACCCCGGGCCGCCGGGCCTTCGTCAGAACGTCGAAAACCCTTCCGATAGCTGGGAAAAGACCACGCCGGTTGTGGCGCTCGCCTCGTCGAGGAGTCTCACGCCGGCGGCTGGTCGACCATTACCGGTACCGGGTCGCAGGCGCAACCCCACGAAATCCCGCCGCCGACTTCGATCTTGGGCGCGATGCTGGTCAGGTGAAGGCATCGTTGCGCCCGCTTCGCCCGCGCCATGTCTGACGTGGGCCGCCCGACCGTGGTCGAGGCGCGAGGCCTGACGAAGCGTTTCGGCACCACGACCGCCGTCGATGCCATCGACTTCGACGTGGCCCAAGGGGAAGCATTCGGCTTCCTCGGGCCGAACGGCGCCGGAAAGAGTTCGACGATGCGCATGGTCGGGTGCGTTTCGCCCGCCAGCGAGGGCAAGCTGCAGGTGCTGGGGATGGACGCCGCAACCGACGGGCCGAGCA
>JAUTXM010000426.1 GCA_030838025.1 Acidimicrobiaceae bacterium | reverse complement strand
ATCGAAGCCGTAGGCCTCGGCCACCCAGACGATGTCGGCGCCCGCCTTCTCGAACGCCACTGCCTGGTCGGCGGCGTCTTTGAAGTCGGCCGCGTAGTTGAGCGGTATTGAAAGCCTCACCTGCCGCCGTCCGTCCCCTCCGGCCTCCTTGGGCCGCAGTCCACGCTACCGGTCACCACGAGGATCAGCTTTGATCCGGTCGGCGCGTAAGTTCGCGACGGTGGAGTACCGAACACTGGGCCGAACCGGCCTCAAGGTGAGCCCGTTTTGTCTAGGCGCCATGATGTTCGGCGCCTGGCAACCGCGACCACGACGAGTCGATCCGGATCATCCACCGGGCGCTGGATGCGGGGATCAACTTCATCGACACGGCGGACGTGTATTCGGCCGGCGAATCCGAGGAGATCCTCGCCAAGGCGCTGGCTGGACGACGTGAGGATGTCGTCCTCGCCACCAAGTGCCACGGGGCTATGGGCGAGGACCCCAACCGCGGCGGCAACTCCCGTCGGTGGATTCTCCGGGCCTGCGACGAGTCCCTCCGGCGGCTGGACACGGATTGGATTGACCTCTACCAGATCCATCGCCCCGACCCCTTCACCGACATCGACGAGACGCTGGGGGCGCTTTCCGACCTGGTCCGGGCAGGAAAGGTGCGCTACATCGGTAGTTCCACCTTTCCCGCTCACGCCGTCGTCGAGGCGCAATGGGTCTCCCAGCGGCGCACCCGGGAGCGGTTCGTGAGTGAGCAGCCGCCCTATTCGCTGCTGGCTCGGGGTGTGGAGGCTGACGTGCTCCCGGTGTGCCAGCAGCACGGGATGGGAGTTCTCTCCTGGAGCCCACTAGCCGGGGGCTGGCTGTCGGGCAAGTACCGCAAGGACCAGGAGCTTCCGACCAGCGGGCGGGCCAGCCGCATCCCGGGACGCTACGACCTCACGCTCCCGGAGAATCAGCGAAAGCTGGACGTGGTCGAGCAGCTGGCAGTGCTGGCCGAGGGCGCCGGTCTCACCCTCATCCATCTCGCCCTGGCGTTCGTGCTCGAACACCCGGCCGTGACTGCGGCGATCATAGGACCTCGGACCATGGAGCACCTCGACGACCAGCTGCCTGCAGCGGACCTCGAACTGGACGACGAGCTCCTCGACCGCATCGACCAGATCATCGCCCCGGGCACGACGCTCAACGCAGCCGACGCCGGTTGGCAGGCTCCATGGCTGGCGCCGGAGTGGCGCCGCCGCAGATAACCCCGCACACGGAGTGGCGCGCCGCACACGCAGTGGCGCCGTACCTGGAGACGCTGCACGCCGGTGGCACAGCCACAGATAACGCCGCACACGGAGTGGCGCCGCCGCAGAGAGCACCGCACACAGATAGCGTGGCCGCCATGGTCGACGACGAAGTAAAGCGGCTGGCGCAGGACAAGAACTTCGGCGTCTTCACCACGATGCTTCCCACGGGACAGCCCATGACCCATGTCATGTGGGTCGACGCGGACGACGACCACGTCCTCATCAACACCGAGACGCACCGGCAGAAATACAAGAACATCGTCCATGACCCCCGGGTCGCGGTGGCCGTGGTCGATCGTGACAACCCCTACCACTATGCCGAGATCCGCGGTCGGGTGGTGGGCGAGGTGACGGGACCGGCCGCCCGCGCCCACATCGACAAGCTGAGCGAGAAGTACCTCGGCACCCCATATGGGAACCCGATCACGAGTGAGCGGGTGATCCTCCAGATCGCCCCGGACCGCCAGCGCGTCCAATAGCCGTCGTCTCGAACGCCGCTGGCAACACGCGATCCAATCCGACCTTCAGTAGCGGCCGCCCAGCTTTTGGTGATCCCACGAGGACACCTTTGACGGCGTGATCGTCATGGTGACCCGCTTGGCGCCCGTCTGCTTCAGGATCTCTTGGCCGAATGCATCGAGCGGATCCTCATCCCCGACCCGAACCACACTGCCTCGCCGACCCGTTCCACGTATTCCCGATCGTCCGAGAGTTCCGCGGTAACGGTCATCGAGACGCCTCGCAGTTCGTCGTACCGCTCCCCTGATTGCACGAGCAACGCGATATTCGGCGAGCGGCGGAGTTGCAGGCCTTTTGCGACTTGGCGTAGGTCCAGATGACGACGTCGCCACCGAGCAACCCGCACCACTGCGACCAGGTGCGGCATCCCTCCGGGGCTGAGGTGTGATGGTCGGCGAGAAAAGCCGATATCTCGTCGTCGGTCATGCGTTTCGACGGCCGACGACTCATCATACGGTTGTCGCACCGGCCCTACGCTGACCTGGTGACCAATCCTGAGGCTCCGCGTGTCGCGGCAGCGACGATGCGCATGCTGAGCCGCGGGGCGTGCCGCCATTGCCCTCGGTGTGGCGCCGGACACCTGTTCGCGCGGTGGTTTCGCATGGTCGACCAATGCCCGTCGTGTGATTACACCTTTGCCCGCGAAGACGGGTTCTTCCTCGGCGCCTTCGTGATCAACTTCGGCTTCACGATCGCGGGGCTGGCCATTTTGATGGGCGTGCTCATCGGCGTCCTGGCGAGCGGCGGGTCCGACCGGGCGATCGCGGTGGTGGCGGGGGCTGCGGCCGTCGAGGCCCTCATCGTTCCCGTCTTTTTCTACCCGTTCTCCAAGACCCTCTGGTCCGCGATCGACCTGGCGATGCACCGGGGCGAGACCTGGGCCGCCCCTCGCGCGGGTGTCAGCGGAAGGTAACCGCGGCCGACGCCAGCACCGCGCCCTCGCCGGCCAGCCACACATGCATCACGCCATTGTCGATCCGGCTGGACAGTGTCGTGGCCTGGGTGCGGTCGACCGGGCCTCG
>JAUTXM010000410.1 GCA_030838025.1 Acidimicrobiaceae bacterium | reverse complement strand
GGACGCCGTCGCGGTCACCCACGCCCTGCGCTTGTTGGTCCTCGACGGGGTGCCCCTCGAGCGGGTAATCGCCCGGGCCGACGCCCTGGTCACGGCCCAAAACCCCGAGCTGGTCGCGACCCTCATGATCGGCCGGTACGACCCCGCGACTGGCACCCTACGGCTGGCGGGCGGCGGCCACCCGCCCCTGCTGTTCATCTCGGGCGGGGAGGTGCGGCTGATCGACGTGGGCGGCATACCCATCGGTTTTCCCTCGGCCGGGTCTGATGGCGTCGTCACGGTCGAACTGGCCCGGTCGGACACCGCCGTTTTCTACACCGATGGCCTGATCGAAGCGACCAAGGATATCGTCAAGGGCCTCGACTCCCTGGTGCGCTTCGCCGGTGAAACCGTTGGCTACCCCGCCGCTCCCCTCGCCCGCGCCCTGGTGGAACGGGCCCTGGCCGGGGCGGTTCGCAACGACGACTCGCTCGCCCTCGTGTTGCGTCGCCGCTCGCCGCCGTCGGCGACAGCCCGAAAGCCGCTGTCGCCCCTCGAGTACCGCTTCTCACCGTCGACCGCCGCGGTGCCCCTGGCCCGTCACCTCCTCGAGGACTGGCTGGTACGGGTCCCCGTTGAGGCCAACGAGGCGGCCGATCTGCTGCTCGTGGCGTCGGAGTTGGCGGCCAACGCGATCCGCCACGCCAGCGGACAGCCGGGGAGCGTCTTGCTGCGGGCCTCAGTCCACGGGCCCGACGTGATGCTCGAGATCGAGGACGACGGCGGAGAACCGATGGTCTTGCCGGGCCCGGCAGACGAGCGTCCCGAAGGCATGGCGGAGCGGGGCCGGGGCCTGTTTCTCGTCCGGGCCCTCGTCGACCAGCTCGACTCAGAGGTCGTCGACGGCCGCACCGTCGTGCGCGCCATCCGGCGATCGGTGGTCGCCGGCCTGTAGCGGGAGGCGGGAGGGGTGCGACCGAATCGATTGGCAGTTTGCCGGACTTCGGCAGTTTTACCGTGTCAAGTCCGGGAGAACTGACAAAGTCCGGAGAACTGCCAACCGACGAGGCTCGGCCCGTCGCACTCAGGCAGGGACGTTGTCGTTACCGGGGGCCTCCTCCTCGGGGCCCTCCTGATCGTCCTCGAAGAACTCCGGCTCGTCCTCCTCCAGATGGGTCCGCTCGTTCAGGTGGTGGCGGGCTTCCTCGATATGGCCCTCCAGTTCGTCCAGCCGGTCGGTG
The DNA here is from genome assembly GCA_030838025.1 of Acidimicrobiaceae bacterium. GTDB lineage: Bacteria > Actinomycetota > Acidimicrobiia > Acidimicrobiales > Palsa-688 > JALYXV01. The sequence goes on along the minus strand of JAUTXM010000410.1, from coordinate 2,507 downwards.
TCCTGCTTGACGGTCGCGTCTTCGTCCATGCAGGCGTCCTACCCCGACCGAGCGGGCGTCACTACCATCGCCGCGTGTTCGCCTATGTCAATGGGTCCCTCGTCGACGAAGCGGACGCCGCGATCGACATCTTCGACCACGGATTCACGGTGGGCGACGGGGTCTTCGAAACGATTGCCCTGCGCCACGGGACGGTGTTCGCGGTCACGCGGCACCTCACCCGCCTGGTCCGATCGGCGATCCGTTTGGGCTTGCCCAATCCAGAGCTGCACGAACTTCGCCGGGCCGTCGATCTGACCGTCTCCGCCAACCCGGACATCAGTTGGGGCGCCATACGTGTCACCTACACCTCCGGTCCCGGCACGGTCGGCTCGGGACGGACGGGCCTGGCGGCCACGACGGTGGTGGCCGCCCGCGAGATGGCACCCCACGACGCCCTGGCCGAGGTCATCACCGTGCCGTGGCCCCGTAACGAGCGCGGCGCCCTGGTGGGGATCAAGACCACGTCCTACGCCGAGAATGCCCTGGCGCTGGCCGACGCCCACCGCCAAGGGGCCACCGAAGCGATCTTCGCCAACACCAGGGGCAACCTGTGTGAGGGCTCGGGCACCAATGTGTTCGTGGTGATCAACGGTCAGCTGGTGACGCCACCTCTTTCCGCAGGGTGCTTGGCCGGCGTTTCCCGGGGCTTGGTCATCGAGGGCGGCGGCGTAGACGTGGACCAGCGTGACGTCCCCCTCGAGGTGCTCTACATGGCCGACGAGGCTTTTCTCACCTCGGCTACTCGCGATGTGCAACCCATCCGCTCGGTGGACGGGCGCGGCATCACGACCTGCCCGGGGCCGGTGACCGAGCGGGTGGCGGGCGCGTATGCCGCCCTGCTGGCCACCGACCCCGACCCGGCGCCGACCGACGCCTACAGTCGCTGACATGTTGGGCTACCTGCCGAGCCCGTCGTCCAACGGCATCAGCATCGGGCCGTTGCGACTCCACATGTACGGGTTTCTCATCGTGGCGGGCGTGTTCGCGGCGGTATGGCTCTCCGATCGCCGGTGGCGGGCGCGTGGCGGCGAGGCCGGGACCTTCTCGGCGATCGCGTTGTGGGGCGTGCCCGGCGGGCTGATCGGCGCCCGGATCTACCATGTGGCGACCGACTACGAGCTGTACACCCATCACCCGCTCGACGCCCTGAAGATCTGGCAGGGCGGCCTCGGGATCTGGGGGGGCATCGCCGGCGGCACGTTGGCGGCGTGGATCTATGTGCGCCGCCGTGACCTGGACTTTCCCGCCATCATGGACGTGGTCGCCCCGGCGCTGCCGCTGGCCCAGGCGATCGGGCGGTGGGGCAACTACTTCAACCAGGAGCTGTTCGGCCGGCCGACCACACTGCCGTGGGGATTGAAGATCGACGCCGTGAACCGGCCCGCGGCCTTCGCCCAGTCGGCGACGTTCCATCCGACGTTCCTGTACGAGAGCCTCTGGGACCTGGCCGTAGTGCTGCTCGTCCTGTGGATCGAGAAGCACGTGCGGCTCCGCACGGGGTACCTGTTCGCGGTGTACGTCGCCTTGTACACCTTCGGGCGCTTCTTCACCGAGTACATGCGGATCGATTTCGCCCACAAGATCCTGGGGTTACGGATCAACGACTGGACCAGCGTGATCATCTTCGTGGTGGCGACCGCGCTCGTCCTGCGAAAGGGCCTGGTCAGGCGAGGTACCGAGCCCCGGGCGCCCGACGAGGGCGTCGAGGATCTGGCGCCACAACGGGACCGAGTCGCCGTCGCTGCGTCGGGTGCCGCGGTGGGTCCGGTGGCAACCGCCGACGGCGAGACGCTCGCCGAGGAAAGCATCCGCCCGCTGAGCGAGGACGAGGGGGCGCCGCCAGCTGCGACGTCCGAGCCGATCGAGGAGGAGGCGAGCCCAGTCGCGGCATCAGCCGACACCGCCGCCATCGAACCCGCCGCCACACCCGAACCCGTCGTGGCTGAACCCGTCGCCGCGCCCGAACCCGCCGCGACATCCGAGCCGGGGCCCGCCGCCCCACCCGCATTCGCCGCCACACCAGAACCCGTCACACCAGAACCCGTCGCCACATCCGAGCCGGAGCCCGCCGCCAAACCCGAACCGGTCGTGGTTGACCCCGCCGCGACGCCCGTGGCCGAGCCCGTGGCCCAGCCCCAACCCGCCGAGCCCGAACCCGAAGCGGCCGCAGAACCCGCCGCACCCGAACCGGTCGAACCGGCGGTTGCGCATCGCGAAGACGCCGGTCCCGCATCCCAAGCGGAGCCCGAAGTGGGCCCGCCAAACGAGCCCCCCGTCAGCCCTGGCTAACCCAGCCGCAGGCTCTGGGCGATCTGGTCGAAGACGGCCGGAACGCCCACGGTGGTCGTCTCGCTCACCATCTCCACGACCAGCGACCGTCCCCCCGCGATGAGGATGAGAACCTCGACGACCACGGGTCGGTTCTGGCTGACCAGGCTGAAGTTGAGCTTCAGGGCGGCGCCCAC